>NZ_JBHXME010000029.1:0-73489 GCF_042721125.1 Streptomyces sp. NPDC058469 | reverse complement strand
GACGGCCTGATCGCCGAGACCGTCCGCGTGCTGCGGCACTGGATGGACCACGGGGTGCGGATCTTCCGCGTGGACAACCCGCACACCAAGCCGGTCCTGTTCTGGGAGCGGGTGATCGCGGACATCAACGGCACCGACCCGGACGTGATCTTCCTGGCCGAGGCGTTCACCCGTCCCGCGATGATGCACACGCTCGCGCAGATCGGTTTCCAGCAGTCGTACACCTACTTCACCTGGCGCAACACGAAAGAGGAACTCACCGAGTACCTCAGCGAGTTGTCCGGCGAGGCCGCCGCCTATATGCGGCCGAACCTGTTCGTGAACACCCCGGACATCCTGCACGAGTTCCTCCAGGACGGCGGCCGGCCCGCCTTCGAACTGCGGGCGGTGCTCGCGGCGACGCTCTCGCCGACGTGGGGGGTGTACAGCGGGTATGAGTTGTGCGAGAACGCCCCGTTGCGGCCGGGCAGCGAGGAGTATCTCGACTCCGAGAAGTACCAACTCCGTCCCCGCGACTGGGTGTCGGCCGAGCGGGAAGGACGTAGCATCGCGCCATTGCTGGGCAAGCTCAACGACATCCGGCGCCGCAGCCCGGCGTTGCGGCAGCTGCGCGACCTCCACTTCCACCACGTGGACCAGGAGGCGGTGATCGCGTACTCGAAGCGGAGCGGTTCGAACACGGTTCTGGTGGTCGCGAACCTCGACCCTCACCACACCCAGGAGGCCACGGTCTCGTTGGACATGCCGCAACTCGGCCTGGAATGGCACGAGTCGGTGCCGGTGCGCGACGAGCTCACCGGTGAGACCTATCACTGGGGCAGGGCCAACTATGTGCGCCTGGAACCGGGTAACCGGGCCGCGCACATCCTCACCGTCCTGCGACCGTCCCCGCAGATCGGAGGGTCACCCACCATATGATCGTCAACGAGCCCGTCCCGGACACCTTCGAGGACACTCCCGCCAAGGACCGGGACCCCGAGTGGTTCAAACGCGCCGTCTTCTACGAGGTCCTGGTCCGCTCCTTCCAGGACAGCAACGGCGACGGCATCGGTGACCTCAAGGGCATCACCGCCAAACTCGACTACCTCCAGTGGCTCGGCGTCGACTGCCTCTGGCTGCCCCCCTTCTTCAAATCCCCCCTCCGAGACGGCGGTTACGACGTCTCGGACTACACCGCCGTACTCCCCGAGTTCGGCGACCTCGCCGACTTCGTCGAGTTCGTCGACTCCGCCCACCAGCGGGGCATGCGCGTCATCATCGACTTCGTCATGAACCACACCAGCGACCAGCACCCGTGGTTCCAGGAGTCCCGCAAAGACCCCGACGGCCCCTACGGCGACTACTACATGTGGGCCGACGACGACAAGCAGTACCCCGACGCCCGCATCATCTTCGTCGACACCGAAGCCTCCAACTGGACCTTCGACCCGGTCCGCAAGCAGTACTTCTGGCACCGCTTCTTCTCCCACCAACCGGACCTCAACTACGAGAACCCGGCCGTGCAGGAGGAGATCATCTCGGCGCTGAAGTTCTGGCTGGACCTGGGCATCGACGGCTTCCGGCTGGACGCGGTCCCGTACCTGTTCGCGGCCGAGGGCACCAACTGCGAAAACCTTCCGGCAACGCACGAGTTCCTGCGCCGGGTGCGCAAGGAGATCGACGCCCAGTACCCCGACACGGTGGTGCTGGCGGAGGCGAACCAGTGGCCCGAGGACGTCGTCGACTACTTCGGCGACTACCAGAGCGGCGGGGACGAATGCCACATGGCATTCCACTTCCCCGTGATGCCGAGGATCTTCATGGCGGTACGCCGCGAGTCGCGCTACCCCGTCTCGGAGATCCTCGCCAAGACCCCCGCGATCCCGTCGAGTTGCCAGTGGGGCATCTTCCTGCGCAACCACGACGAGCTGACGCTGGAGATGGTCACCGACGAGGAACGCGACTACATGTGGGCCGAGTACGCCAAGGACCCGCGTATGCGCGCCAACATCGGAATCCGACGGCGGCTGGCCCCCCTGCTGGACAACGACCGCAACCAGATCGAGCTGTTCACAGCCCTGCTGCTCTCCCTCCCCGGCTCGCCGATCCTCTACTACGGCGACGAGATCGGCATGGGCGACAACATCTGGCTCGGCGACCGCGACGCCGTCCGCACCCCGATGCAGTGGACACCGGATCGCAACGCAGGTTTTTCGTCCTGTGACCCTGGCCGGCTGTCACTGCCGACCATCATGGACCCCGTCTACGGCTACCAGGTCACCAACGTCGAGGCGTCGATGTCGTCGCCCTCCTCGCTGCTGCACTGGACCCGCCGCATGATCGAGATCCGTAAGCAGAACCTGGCGTTCGGACTGGGTTCGTACCGGGAGCTGCCGTCGTCCAATCCGGCGGTGATCGCGTTCCTGCGCGAGTACGAGGACGACCTCGTCCTGTGCGTGAACAACTTCTCCCGGTTCGCGCAGCCGACGGAACTGGACCTGCGGGCGTTCAATGGGAGGCATCCGGTCGAACTGTTCGGCGGGGTGCGCTTTCCGGCCGTAGGCGAACTGCCGTACTTGCTGACGCTGGCGGGCCACGGCTTCTACTGGTTCCGGCTCCGCAAGGAAGCCGCCTAGAACGAACCCGTCGGGGCGGGGCGGTTTCGGTTTCCCCCGCCCCGCCCGGGGCACGCAACAGTGACACCCCGACCACCCCCCGGGGAAAGGAATGTGACACCTATGGCGGAAACTGTCACACTTTCCGGCCGGACCAGTCCCGGTCCCGGCCTCCTCGCGTCGCTCGACCCCCTCCTGCGGGAGTGGCTGCCGAGGCAACGGTGGTTCGCGGGCAAAGGCCGTCCCGTCACCGGTTTCTCGCTCGTGGCAGCAACCGAACTCCTGCCGCTGGACGGCAAACTGGGCCTCTACCACCTCTTGGTCCGCGCCCATCAGTCACCCGCCCCGGGCGACTGCTACCAACTCCTCATAGGTGTGCGCGAGGCGCTGCCACCCCGGCTCGCGCCCGCGCTCATCGGACATGTGGAGGAGGGCCCGCTCGCCGGTCACACGGTGTACGAGGCCCTGTACGACCCCCGGCCCGCCGAGGTGCTCCTGGAGGCGCTGCGCGCCCAGGCCCGCATCGGCGGGCTGCGCTTCGAACGGGCCCCGGACGCCCCGGGCATCGGCCCCGGCCTGACACCACGCCTGATGACGGCGGAACAGTCCAATTCGTCGGTGGTCTACGGCGATACGTTCATCCTGAAGCTGCTGCGCCGGATCGTGCCCGGCACCAACCCCGACCTGGAACTCCCGCTGGCCCTCGCCCTGGAGGGCTGCCCCCGGGTGCCGGCGCCGACGGCGTGGCTACGGGCGGAGTTCGCCGACGAGCCGTACGTCCTCGGAGTGCTCCAGCCGTTCGTGCAGGGCGCGGCCGACGGCTGGGAACTGGCGCTGGGCGAGTTGTCCAAGGGCGAGGATTTCAGCGCGGAGGCGAGGTCGCTGGGCAGGGCCACGGCGGAAGTACATGTCGCCCTGGCGCGAGCGCTACCGACGATGACGTTGGGCCACGTACAACTACAACTCCTGGTCACCGGCATGACCGACCGCCTGGACGCGGCGGCACAAGCGGTCCCCGCCCTACGCCCGTACGCCTCCGGCCTGCACTCGGCGTTCTCGGCACTGGCGGACCTGGCGGCCGAGGGCCACACCTGGACGGCCCAGCGCATCCACGGCGACCTGCACCTGGGCCAGTGCCTGCACTCGCCGTCCGGGGAATGGTCCCTGATCGACTTCGAGGGCGAGCCGTCCAGGCCCCTCGCGGAACGCCGTATGCCCCAGCCTCCGGTACGGGACATCGCGGGGATGCTCCGTTCCTTCGACTACGCGGCCCACTCGACGACCCCGCCGGCACCGGGCTGGGCGGACACGTGCCGGGCGGCGTACTGCTCGGGTTACGCGGAAGTCACCGGCGTGGACCCGCGCACGGACCCCGTGCTCCTCCGCGCGTACGAGACGGACAAGGCGATCTACGAGGTCCTCTACGAGGCCCGCCACCGCCCGGACTGGCTCCCGGTGCCCCTGTCAGCGGTCCGCCGCCTGGCCAACCCCACAACCTGACCCACCCACTCCACCCTCACCCGCCCAGGAGGCTCTACCCGTGACCCCGCGTCCCCCGTCCAACGGTTCGGATCCAAGGCCGAGGAAGAAGCCGGCCGAGGAGAAGAGCGGTACGGAACTGCAGCCGACGGCTCCTAAGGAGAAAAGGGGCGGTGGCGGCAGCGACACGAAGAAGGCCGCCGAGGCTGTGGAGAGGGCTGCGGGTGAGGGGGCGAGCGGCAAGGGGGCCACGGTGAAGGGGCCGGTGGTCAAGCAGCCTGCGGTGAAGGGGGCTGCGGACAAGCAGGCCACGGCAAAGGGGGCGGCGGGCAAGAAGGCGGTTGCGGAGAAGGCGACCAAGAAGAAGGGCGGGACGAAGAACGCCGCCGCGAAGAAGGCCGGTACGAAGAGGGCGGCGGCTGAGAAGGCTGAGCGCGGGAAGACCGGGGCCAAGGGGGCGGCGACGAAGAACACGCCGGTTGAGACCGCTGAGCCTAAGAAGGCTGGAACCAAGAGGGCGGCAACGAAGAACACGCCAGCTGAGACCGCTGAGCCTAAGAAGGCTGAAGCCACGAGGACGACGACGAAGAACACGCCAGCTGAGACCGCTGAGCCTAAGAAGGCTGGAACCAAGAGGACGGCGACGAAGAACACGCCGACCGAGACAGCCGAGCCTGGAAAGGCCGCGGCCAAGAGGGCGACGGCCAAGAACGCCGGCACGAAGAGGGCCGCGGCGACGAAGGCAGCGGCGAAGAACGCCGTGATCAAGAAGGCCGCTGCCAAGAAGCGTGCAGGGAAGAAGAACGCCGTGGCGAAGACTGGTTCGGCGGAAGAGACCTCGGCGACAGAAGCTGCGACGGAGAAGGCCATGACGAAGACGGGCGCCGCGAAGACGGGTACGGCGAAGAGGACGAACGTGACGGCGAAGGTCCCGGCGGAGACGGGCTCGGCGGAAGAAGTGGTGGCGGAGACGAGCAGCGCGAGGAAGACCGTGACAAAGAGGGCCGCCGCGAAGAAAGCCGTGACCAAGAAGGCCGCAGCGAAGAAGGGTGCCGGGAAGAAGAACTCGGCGAAGAAGGGCCTGGCCAGGAAGACGATCGCGGCTGACGAGAAGCCCACGCGGAGGACGGTGACTGCCGACACGGGGACGGATTCGGGGGCTGCTTCTCCCGCGCCGGAAAGGGAGGCTGCCGCATCGGAGGGGGCGGATTCCGCGCCGGAGCAGGGGGCTTCCGCACCGGAGCAGGCGACTTCCACACCGGGCCAGGTGGCATCCACACCGGGTCAGGAGGCTGCTGCCCCCGGCATCGCGTCCAACCCGGAACCGGGTCCGACCGCGCAGTCGGGGCCCACCTCGGAACCGGGGCCCACCTCGGGGTCGGGACCCACCTCGGAGTCGGCCACGCCGCCGACGGCGACCACCGAACCGGCCTCGGCGCCGACCCCGCTGATGGCGCCGGCTGACGCCCCCGAGTCGACCACCCCGCCATCGCCACCAACCGCATCTGCTCCGGACCAGACTCCGGCCGAGGCCCCAGAGTCAGGCATACCCCCGGCCCCGGCCACTGCCTCGGAGTCGACTACGCGCCCGTCCACCGCACCGCCCTCACCCACACCACCGGCCTCGGCCGACACCTCGAAGCCGGCTGCACCGCCGACACCGACCACTGCTCCGAACCTGCCCGCACCGCCGACCGCACCAGTTTCGGCACCGGCACCGCTGCCCGCTGCGGCTGACACCTCGGAGCCGACCACACCGGCGACGCCATCCACCGAACCGACCTCGCCCATACCATCGGCCTCTGCCGACGCCTCGAAGCCAGCCACACCCGCGAGCCCGCCCACCGCTCCGGCCCCAGCCCCGCTGCCGACCCCAGCCGACGCCCCGCAGTTGGCCACACCGCCCACCTCACCGCCCTCCGCCGACGCCCCGCAGTTGGCCACACCGCCCACCCCGCCGACCTCACCCACCCCCACCCCCCCGGCCATCACCATCTCCCCCGCCCTCAACGCCACAGACCGCGACCGCCTCCTCCACGGAACCCACCACGCCCCCCACTCCGTACTCGGCGCCCACCCGGTCCCAGGCGGTGTCGCGTTCCGGGTGTTTCGGCCGTTCGCGCTTGGAGTGACCGTCGTGGCCGGGCAGTTGAGGGCCGAGTTGCATGACGACGGGGACGGGTTCTTCTCGGGGTTGGTGCCCCTACAGGGCGTCCCGGAGTATCGGCTCGCCGTGGCCTACGAAGGCACCGTGCAGGAGGTCGAGGACGCGTACCGGTTCCTGCCCGCGCTCGGGGATCTGGACCTGCATCTGATCGGTGAGGGCCGGCACGAGGAGTTGTGGCAGGCGCTCGGGGCGCGGCCGATGACGCATCAGGGGGTCGCCGGCACCCGCTTCACCGTGTGGGCGCCGGACGCCCAAGGCGTACGCCTCGCCGGTACCTTCAACTTCTGGGACGGGACGGGCGCCCCGCTGCGCTCACTCGGCGGCACCGGTGTCTGGGAAGTGTTCATGCCCGGCATCGGCGAGGGCGAGCTGTACAAGTTCGAGATCACCCGGCCCGACGGTTCGAAGACACTCCGTGCCGACCCCATGGCCCGCCGCACCGAAGTCCCGCCGAGCACCTCCTCGATCATCCACGCCTCGCACTACGAGTGGAACGACGACGCGTGGCTCGCCCAGCGCGCGGAAGTCCCCGCCCACGAGGCTGCCTTCTCCGTCTACGAGCTCCATCTCGCCTCCTGGCGCCCGGGATTGACATACCGCCAGCTCGCCGAGCAACTCCCCGCCTACGTCAAGGACTTGGGCTTCACCCACGTCGAGATGATGCCGGTCGCCGAGCATCCCTACGGCGGCTCGTGGGGTTACCAGGTCACCGGTTTCTACGCCCCGACCGCCCGCCTCGGCACCCCAGACGACTTCAAGTTCCTCGTCGACGCCCTGCACCAGGCCGGTATCGGCGTCCTGATGGACTGGGTACCGGCCCACTTCCCGCGCGACGACTGGGCGTTGGCCGAGTTCGACGGCCGCCCCCTGTACGAACACGAGGACCCGCTCCGTGCCGCGCACCCCGACTGGGGCACCCTGGAATTCGACTTCGGCCGCCGCGAGGTCCGCAACTTCCTTGTGGCGAACGCCGTTTACTGGTGCGAGGAGTTCCACATCGACGGCCTGCGCGTGGACGCGGTCGCCTCGATGCTCTACCTCGACTACTCACGCGAGCCGGGCCAGTGGACCCCGAACGAGCACGGCGGCCGGGAGAACCTCGACGCCGTCGCCTTCCTCCAGGAGATGAACGCGACCGTGTACCGCAGGGTGCCCGGAGTCGTGACGATCGCCGAGGAGTCCACCGCCTGGGACGGCGTCACCCGCGCCACGCACCACATCGGCCCCGGCGGATTCGGCGGCCTCGGCTTCGGGCTGAAGTGGAACATGGGCTGGATGCACGACTCGCTCGACTACATGTCGCACGAGCCCGTCCACCGCAAACACCACCACGGCGAGATGACGTTCTCCATGGTGTACGCCTACAGCGAGAACTACGTCCTCCCGATCTCCCACGACGAAGTCGTCCACGGCAAGCGGTCGTTGGTGTCGAAGATGCCCGGCGACTGGTGGCAGCAACGCGCCAACCTCCGCGCCTACCTCGCCTTCATGTGGGCCCACCCCGGCAAGCAACTCCTCTTCATGGGCCAGGAGTTCGCCCAGGGCGCGGAGTGGTCCGAGACCCACGGCCCCGACTGGTGGCTCCTCGACCCGGCCTACGGCGCCGAGGCCGACCACCGAGGCGTACGCGACCTGGTCCGCGACCTCAACACGGTGTACCGCCACACCCCCGCCCTCTGGCAACTGGACACCGACCCGGCCGGCTTCCAGTGGATCACCGGCGACGCCTCCGAGGACAACGTCTTCGCCTTCCTCCGCTACGACACCGACGGCTCCCCCCTCCTCGCCGTCAGCAACTTCTCCCCCGTCGTCCGCCACGGCTACCGCCTGGGCACCCCCGACGACGTCCCCGCCTGGCACGAAACCCTCAACACCGACACCGCCCTCTACGGCGGCGGCGACATCACCAACCCCGACCCCATCAAGCCCGAACCCCAACCGTGGCACGGCCGCCCGACCAGCATCCGAGTGACGTTGCCCCCGCTCGCGACAGTCTGGCTGCGCCCGGCATAGCAGCCTCAACTCCAATTACCGGACGGCACCTTCACAGCACCGGCGGGGGCCGTTCAATCCCGGGCCTTTTCAACACCCGCCGACAAGATCCAGCCTGTTCAGCACTTACTGACGCAGGCCGGCTACACCCGTCCCGCCCGGCACTTACTGACGCAGGCCGGCTATAGCCGGCCTGTTGGGGCCCCTCTGGGGGAGTTGAGGACGAGGCCCCTCAGGGCCGGTGGGGGTCTGGGGGCGCAGCCCCCAGGGACGCCCACACCGACACCAGCCACCCTCACAACGCCACCGCTTCGGCCAAGCTCACCGGCAACGCCCCCGTGTGCAACACCCCCAGCCTCTGCGTCGCCCGAGTCAACGCCACATACAGATCACTCGTCCCGTACCGCCCCGGCTCGACCACCAACACGGAGTCGAACTCCAACCCCTTGGCCTGCCGCGGATCCAGCAGAACAACACTCCGCGTCAGATCCGGCTCCGCCCCCGCCGTCACCCCGTCCAGCCGAGCCGCCAGCCTCCGGTGCAGATCCCGCGGCGCGATAACGGCCAGGCGCCCCTCCGCAGGGGTGAGTTCACCCACGGCCTTGGCCACCGCGCCCGGCAGATCGTCCGTGGCCCGCACCCAGGGCCGTACACCCGTGGACCGTACCGAACTCGGCGGTTCGAAGGACGGGTTCTCCGCACGGACGACCGCCGCCGCGAGGTCCATGATCTCGGCGGGGGTGCGGTAGTTGACGCCGAGGCGGGTGTGGTCGAAGCGGTCCTCGACGTACGGGGCGAGGATCTCCGCCCAGGAGCCCACGCCCGCCGCTTCCGCCGTCTGGGCCGGGTCGCCGACCAGGGTCATCGACCGGGTCGGGCTACGGCGCATCAGCAACCGCCAGGCCATCGGGGAGAGTTCCTGCGCCTCGTCGACGATGATGTGGCCGAACGTCCAGGTACGGTCGGCCGCCGCGCGCTCGGCGGCGCTGCGGTGGTCCTCCTCCTCGTGCCGCTCGGCGAAGCGCTCGGCGTCGATGATGTCGTGCGCCGACAGCACCTCGGACCCCTCGGGGTCGCCCTCCTCCTTGTCCTCGAACTCGAACGTCCGGGAGGCGAAGGACACGTCCAACACCCCCTGCGCGAACGACACTTGCTCCTCCCGCTCCCGCTGGGCCCGCGCCCGCCGCACCCGGTCGTCCCGCCCGAGGAGTTCCGCGGCCTCGTCGAGCAGCGGTACGTCCGCGACGGTCCACTCGCGGGTCACCGGGCGGCGGATGGCGTCCGCGTCGTCGTCGGAGACATAGCCAACGGGGTCGGCGAGGAAGTCGGCGACGAGGTACTGCGGGGTCAGGCGCGGCCACAACTGGTCGATGGCGGCCCAGACTTCGGGGTTCTCGGCGAGTTCGTCGCGGATCTGGGTGATGTCGCTGGGGTCGAGGAGGTTGCTGCCGTCGAAGGGGTCGGTGCCGATGCGTTCGGCGACCATCTCGGTGAGCGTGTTGAGGATGTGGCCCTCGAAGTGCTCCCGGGCCGCGTTGTGCGGGAGTTGGGCTTCCCGGGCCTGGTCGCGGGCCACCCGCACCAGGCCGTCGTCGAGCATCAGGATCTCGCGGTCGTGCTCGATGGCGATCACCGGGTCGGGCAGCGACTGCCAGTCGCGTACGACGGCGGCGAGGACGTCGGCCATGTCGGCACGGCCCTTCACCGCGGCGGCGGCCCTGCTGTCGGTGGCCGTGGCCTTCACGCCGGGGAACAACTCGCCGACGGTCGCCAGGAGTACGCCGGTCTCGCCGAGGGAGGGCAGCACCTCGGCGATGTAGCCGAGGAAGGCGGGGTTCGGGCCGACGATCAGGACGGCGCGCTTGGCGAGCAACTCCCGGTGTTCGTAGAGGAGATACGCGGCCCGGTGCAGCGCGACGGCGGTCTTGCCGGTGCCGGGGCCGCCCTCGACGACGAGCACCCCGCGATAGGGCGCGCGGATGATCTCGTCCTGTTCGGCCTGGATGGTCTGCACGATGTCGCTCATCCGGCCGGTGCGCGCGGAGTTGAGCGCGGCGAGCAGGACGGCGTCGCCGCTCGGGTCCTCGTGGCCGGTGCGGGTTGCGTCGCCGAGGTCGAGGATCTCGTCGTGCAGGGCGGTGACGCGGCGCCCGTCGGTGGTGAGGTGCCGGCGGCGGCGCAGGTCCATCGGGGTGTGGCCGGTGGCCAGGTAGAAGGGGCGGGCGACGTCGGCGCGCCAGTCGATCAGGATCGGCGTGAGGTCGGCGTCGTCGGAGCGGATGCCGATGCGGCCGATGTGGTGGGTGACGCCGGAGGTCAGGTCGATGCGGCCGAAGCAGAGCGAGCCGTCCACGGCGTTCAGAGCGGCGAGCAGCCCCGAGCGCTCGGCGACCAGGATGTCCCGCTCCAGCCGGGCCTGCATGGGCGTGTTGCCCTGCCCGAGCGCGTCCGTGACGGAGTCCTCGGTGGCGCCGCGCAGCGCGTCCACGCGTGCGTACAGACCGTCGATGAATTCCTGCTCACCGTGAATTTCATCGCTGTTTGACAATTCCACTCCCGGACATATATACTGTGCTCACTAAGCCTCTTTGCGACCCAATTCCCGTGAAGTCGCGAACCATTGAATATACGCAAAGAAATCCCCCGAGCGCAATTGCTCAGGGGATTTTCTCGTTCAAGAGGCTCTTCAAGAGGCCCGGATCGCTCAGATCACATCGGCCAGTTCCTCCAGCAGCCGGCGCTTGGGCCGGGCCCCCACCATGGCCTTCACCGGCTCACCGCCCCGGAAGACCATGAACGTGGGCATCGAGAGGACCTTGTAGGCGTTCGTGGTCTCCGGATTCTGATCGACGTTCAACTGCACCACTTTCAGCCGCTCGGCCTCCTCGGTGGCGAGGGCGCGCAGCACCGGTCCCATCTGCCGGCACGGAGGACACCAGTCCGCCGTGAACTCCACCAGTACCGGCAACTCCGCCCGGATCACCTCTGCCGTGAAGTTCTCGTCCGTCACGTCCACTACGTGCGTCACGTCGATCACAGTTCCCGCCCTCCCAGTTCGCACAACGGTGGTGGCTCCTCGACGGTCGCCAGCCGCACCCCGATCTCCGCCCGCACCGCCTGCAACTCCCCGATCAGGGAGTCCAGTTCGGCCAGCTTGCGCCGGTAGACCGCGAGCGACGCCGGACACGAGTCCCCCTCCGGATGCCCGGCCCGCAGACACTCCACGAAGGGCCGCATCTCCTCCAGGTCGAACCCGAAGTCCTGCAACGTCCTGATCTGCCTGAGCAGCTTCAGATCGCCCTCGTCGTACGTCCGGTACCCGTTGCCGCCCCGCCGCGCGGGCAGCAACCCCCGCGCCTCGTAGTACCGCAACGCCCGCGCCGTGGTCCCGGCCCGCGCGGCCAGCTCGCCGATTCGCATGCCTACGACGGTAATCCTTGACGTCGACGTCAGGGCAACAGCGGTTTGCGCTCCACCGGGGAGGTCAGCACGATCGACGTCGTGGTGCGCCCGAGCACGGAGACCGCTTCGAGGACCTCCTCCAGGTGGACGGTGTCCCGGACGGCGACCCTGAGGATCCAGCAGTCCTCGCCGACGACGTGGTGCACCTCGGTGATCTCGGGGCGCTCGATCAGCTCCAGGGTCCTGGGGTGCTTCAGGGTGTAGCCGCCGTGCGGGTTGACCCGGATGAACGCCTGGATGCCGTACCCGAGCCGGCCCGGGACGACCTGCGCGCCGTAGCCGCTGATCACGCCCGCGGCCTCCAGCCGCCGCACGCGCTCGGTGACCGCCGCCGGGCTCAGCCGGACCCGTCGTCCGAGCTCGCTGAGCTTGATCCGGCCGTCGGTCTGGAGGAGGTGGAGGATCTGCCGGTCCACTGCGTCGAAGGCCACCGGTGTTTCGTCGGCGGTGGCTCGCGGATGCCGTGGTTCTTTTGGCGCGGCGGCCTGAACTCCCATGTCTCCCCCTTCAGATCCTGCGGATACGCCCGAAGAATTATGGTCATGGAAAAGGCGCGGGACGTATTGGTCATCGGCGGCAGCCGTTATTTCGGCAAGCGGCTGATCGCGCGGCTGCTGGCCGCCGGGGACCGGGTCACGGTCCTCAACCGGGGTTCGTCGGCGCCGCCCGCCGGAGTGGTGCACCTGACCGCCGACCGCGACGACGAGGACGCGCTGCGCGCCGCTCTCGGCCCGCGCACCTTCGACGTCGTCGTCGACCAGGTCTGCTACACCCCGCGCCAGGCGGCGATCGCCCGTCGCGTCCTCACCGGCCGCACCGGCCGCTATGTGATGACGTCGACGGTCGAGGTGTACGAGTACGAGGACTCGCCCGCTCTCGTGAGCGAGGCGGCCGTCGATCCGCTCGCCGTGACCGTCGATCTCCAACTCCCCTGGGACGACCCGGAGTTCCTCGACACGCACTACGGCGAGGGGAAGCGGCAGGCGGAGGCGGTGTTCGCGGCGTCCGGCCCGGAGTTCCCGTACACGGCGGTCCGCGTGGCCCATGTCCTGGGCGGTGCCGACGACTTCACCGGCCGCCTGGACCACTACGCCGACCGCATCCGCACGGGCGAGCCGATCGCCGTCCCGGCCACGAACCACCCGGCGACCTACATCCACGTCGACGAGATCGCCGACTTCCTCCTCTGGGCGGCGGGCCAGGACTTCACAGGCCCGGTCAACGCGGCCTCGCACGACCCGCTGACCACGGAGGACCTGTGCGAGGCGCTCGCCGCCCAACTCCCCTCCGGCAAGGTGGTGTTCCGGACGGCGGAGGAGGGCGAGACCTCCCCGTTCTCCTTCGCCCGCTCCTACGGCATGGACAACTCCCGCGCCACGCGGCTCGGTTACACGTTCACCCACGCCCGGGAGTGGCTGCCGGACGCGGTGCGATAGCCGAGGGCGACGGCGTCACTCCCGCTCGTCCTCGTCCTCGTCCTCGTCCTCCGCCCCACGCACCCCGAGCAGCCGACGCGTCAACTGGTCGCGGTCGGAGAGGAGTTCGTCGAGGGCCGCGCGGAGGTCGGCGGGTTCCGTGCGCGCCGACCAGTTCGTAGGAACGGTCCTCCCCCGCGAACCAGTGCTCCAGCGCGAGTTGCCCGTTCGGGAGGTCGTGCGGCGGATACGCGGCCTTGACGAGGGGCCGGTCGCGGGGGGCGGTGCCGAGGTGTGCGCGGAGGCGTTCGGTGAGGTTGCGGGCGGGGTCGTAGTCCTTCGACCTGGGGCGGGCGACCGCGGCGAGGAGCTGGTGGAAGAGTTCGCTGATCTGCTGCAACGACAGGGGCGAGGGCTCGCGTTCGGCGCTGTATCTGCGCTCGTACTCGGCCTCGCTCATGAACCCCACTCCGCCCGGTTCACCCATTTCTGCCTACATAGCACCCAGGTTCTGATGTTTCGGACCAGGGTGTCAGACATGAGCCCCGCGGACGTCAGACCATGACGCCGGCCGATGTCTCCACTTCCAGCAGGGACGCGCTCTCCCGCTCCTCGTCGAAGGCCTTCCGCCCGCCGCGCAGCCCGAACAGCCGCTTGGCCAGGGCGATATAGACGACGGCGAGGATGTTGAGGACGAGGGTGGCGATCTTCAACCAGCTGATGTGTTCGGTGAGTTCGTAGATCTCCAGCGGCAGGAACGCGGCGGTCGCGACCACCGTCAGATACTCCGCCCAGCGCTTGGCGTACCAGAGTCCCCCGGCCTCGACGAGTTCGATCAGCGCGTACGCCAGCAGCAGGACGGCGACCAGGACCAGCGTGGAGTGCTTGTAGCCGAAGGTCTTCTGGATGGAGCCGACGATCGGCGAGTGGTCGAGGTCGTAGTGGAAGTGCTTGAAGACGGGCCGGAAGACGTTGAGGTAGTCGTCGAAGAGCTTGCGCACCGAGTCCTGGCTGTTGCTGAACTTCCAGACCGCGGCGGCGACCAGCACGATGAACACGCCGCGCACGGCCCGCTCGATCGCCAGGAACCGCAGGATGAACAGGTCCCGCAGCACCTTCCCGCGCGGCACCAGGGGCGCATGCTCAGCGGGCCCCGAACCGTGCGGTTCGCCGAGGACGAAGTCGCCGCAGCGCAGACAGCGCCAGGCCTCCCCGAACCCGGTCTCGGCGCGCAGCCGTTCCCGCAGTGCCGTCTCGTCGGGGGCGTACGTCGCGTGCCCGTGCCGTGCGCAGTGCCGCCGGTCCCAGTCGATCTTCATGCCCATGGCCCCCGTGACTCCCGCCGAACGCGAACGTGCCGTGCGCGCCGGAGGTTTCCGGCACGGCACGGCACGCTAGTGCATCCGCGTGACAGCCGGCCGCAAGGGGCCGGACCGACAGGGGACGCGAGGTGGACCGGGCGGCTGAGCGACGGGGGGACACCCAGCCGCCCGGAGTCCATGGGGCGTCCGGGCCGTGTTCAGGCGGGTCCGGGCGCCCCGGCTTCGGGGGAGCGTCGACGAGCGCTCAGGCCTTGGCGAGTTCCTTCTCGCCGCCCTGCTCGGGCACTCCGTCGAGGTGGTCGTCGCCGCCCTTCTCGTCGAGCAACGTCTTCTCGTCGAAGGGCAGTTCACCGGCGAGGACCCGGTCCACCCGCTCCTTGTCGACCTCGCCGGTCCAGGTGCCGATGAGCAGCGTGGCGACGGCGTTGCCGGCGAAGTTGGTGACGGCGCGGGCCTCGCTCATGAAGCGGTCGATGCCGATGATCAGGCCGACACCGTCGACCAGGGCGGGTTTGTGCGACTGCAGACCACTGGCGAGTACGGCGATACCGGAGCCGGAGACACCGGCCGCGCCCTTGGAGGCGACCATCATGAAGAGCAGCAGGCCGATCTGCTGGCCGATGCTCATCGGCTGGTCCATGGCGTCGGCGATGAACAGCGAGGCCATGGTCAGGTAGATCATCGTGCCGTCGAGGTTGAAGGAGTAGCCGGTCGGCACGGTGATGCCGACGACCGGGCGGCTGACACCCAGGTGCTCCATCTTCGCGATGAGCCGCGGCAGCGCGGACTCGGAGGAGGAGGTGGAGACGATCAGCAGGAACTCACGGCCGAGGTACTTCAGCAGCTGGAAGAGGTTGACCTTGGCGACCAGCTTGGTCAGCGTGCCGAGCACGACGATGATGAAGAGCGCACAGGTGATGTAGAAGCCGAGCATGATCGTGCCCAGTGCCTTCAGCGCGTCCATGCCGGTCTCGCCGATCACGGCGGCCATGGCGCCGAAGGCACCGACGGGCGCGGCCCACATGATCATGCCGAGGATGCGGAAGACCAGCTTCTGGATGTACTCGACACCGCGCAGCACGGGCTCGCCGGTCCGGCCCATGGCCTGCAGCGCGAAGCCCGCGAGGAGCGCGATCAGCAGCGTCTGGAGGACCTGGCCTTCGGTGAACGCCGACACGAAGGTGGTCGGGATGATCCCGAGCAGGAAGTCGACCGGGCCCTCGGCGGCGGCCTGGGCCTGCGTGTGTCCGACGCCCTTGACGGCCTCGGTCAGGTGCATGCCGCTGCCCGGGTGGATGATGTTGCCGACGACCAGGCCGATGGCCAGCGCCACGAACGACATCGCGATGAAGTAGCCGAGCGCGAGTCCGCCGACCTTGCCGACCTGCGCGGCCTTCCGTACGGAGCCGACGCCGAGCACGATCGTGCAGAAGATGATCGGCGAGATCATCATCTTGATCAGCGCGACGAAGCCCGTACCGATCGGCTTCAGCTCCACGGCGAAGTCCGGCGCGGCGAACCCGACGGCGATGCCGAGGGCGACCGCGACGATCACCGCGATGTAGAGGTAGTGGGTGCGGTCCCGCTTCACGGGCGGTGCTGCGGGTGCGGCAGGTGCGGGTGCGGGGGTGCTGGCCACGGCTGCCCTCCTTGACGACGTCGTCGGCATCATCCGGCGTGCGGCTCACGACCGGCGGAACCCGGGCTGCGAGTGCGGCTCACGTCCGGGGATTCATGGGTCATACGGGTCTTACGGGTTCTACGACGGTCCGCACTGATCCGATTCGATACTGATCCGATTCGATGTGCGGCCTGGTCCGGGAGGCGGCTGCTTCCGGGGTTGCGGTGACTATCTCCCGGCTTGTGAGGGCGGTCACCCTTCCGTTCATTTAGTTCACGCGTAACCGGAGAGGCACACTGACGACATGCGCTTCCCGCACGTCCCCCGTCCCCGCAGCCTCGCCGGCCAGCTCTTCGGCATGCAGGCCGTGCTGATAGCGGTCGTCGTCGCCGGGTACGCGCTGTTCACCTACGTCAGCGACCGCAGCCAAGCGGAGGACGCGGCCGGCCGCCAGGCCATGGCGGTGGCCCGCTCGGTCGCGGACTCGCCGTCGGTGGTGGCGGCGATCGGTACGTCCGACCCCACCGCGCACCTGGAGTCGTACTCCCTCACCGTCCAACGGGACACTCAGGTCGACTTCATCACGATCATGAATCCGCAGGGCATCCGCTGGACGCACCCGGACCAGAACCAGATCGGGAAGAAGTTCCTGGGCCACATCGGGCCGGCCCAGCAGGGCCACACCTTCACCGAGACCTACACCGGCACACTCGGCGCGTCCGTCCGCGCGGTCACCCCCGTCAAGAGCGGCGACAAGGTCATCGGCCTGGTCAGCGCCGGCATCCGGGTCGAGGCGATCACCCAGCGGGTCCAGGACCAGGTCACGGCGCTGATCGGGGTGGCGGCCGGCGCCCTGGCACTGGGTGCCGTAGGGACGTACGTCGTGAACGCCCGCCTCCGCCGCCACACCCACGGTATGAACGCGTCCGAGCTGAGCCACATGCACGACTACCACCAGGCCGCGCTGCACGCGGTACGCGAAGGGCTGCTGATGCTCGACGGTCAATACCGGGTGGCGCTGATGAACGACGGTGGGCGGGAGTTGCTGGGAGTGGGCCCGGAGGTGGACGTGGTGGGCCGCTCGGTGGCGAGCCTCGGCCTGCCCGCACCGCTGACGGGAGCGCTGCTGTCGTCGGAGCCGCGCGTGGACGAGGTGCATCTGACGGCGTCCCGGGTGCTGGTGGTGAACACGTCGCCGGTGTCGGGCGGTGAGCGCCGCGGAACGGTGGCGACCCTCCGGGACGTCACCGAACTCCAGTCCCTGATGGGCGAGTTGGACTCGGAGCGGGGCTTCACACAGGCGCTGCGCTCGCAGGCCCACGAGGCCGCGAACCGCTTGCATACGGTCGTCTCGCTGATCGAGTTGGGGCGCGCGGAGGAGGCGGTGGACTTCGCGACGGCCGAACTGGAGCTGGCCCAGACGCTGACCGACCAGGTGGTGTCAGCGGTCAACGAGCCTGTGCTGGCAGCCCTGTTGCTGGGCAAGACGGCCCAATCCAACGAGCGGGGTGTGGAGTTGGTGGTGTCGGAGGACAGCGCCCTGGACGACGGCCTGCTGCCCGACTCGCTGTCCGCGCGGGACTTGGTGACGATCCTCGGGAACCTCATCGACAACGCGGTGGACGCGGCGCAGGGGAGCCTGCGGGCACGGGTCACGGTGACGGCGTACACGGAAGCGGGCGCGGACGGCTCCGCCCTGGTGCTGCGGGTCGCGGACACGGGGTCGGGGGTGGATCCGGCGCACGCGGAGGCGGTGTTCCAACGGGGCTTCTCGACCAAGCCGGCCGGGCCCGGTGGCCGGGGGCTGGGGCTGGCGTTGGTACGGCAGGCGGTGAACCGGCATGAGGGGACGTTGACGGTGGCTGAGGCGGAGGGGGGCGGGGCGGTGTTCGAGGTGCGGTTGCCTTTGTGGGGGGCGGATCGGGAGGCGAGCGAGGACAGCGGCGTTCAGGCGTCCCAGGGTTCGGGGTCGGGGTCGGGGTCGGGTTCCATGAGCGCGGGCTCTGTTTCCAAGGGTGGTACCTCGTGACTACGGCCCAGCCGATCCGCGTCCTGATCGTCGAGGACGATCCCGTCGCCGCCGACGCGCACGTCATGTACGTCGGCCGAGTACCGGGGTTCGTGGCGGTGGGCAAGGCACACACGGGGGCGGAGGCACGGCGCGCGCTGGAGCGTACGCAGGTGGACCTGTTGCTGCTGGACCTGCATCTGCCGGACGCGCACGGGCTGCAACTCGCGCGGTCGTTGCGGGCGGCCGGGTATCACGCCGACGTCATCGCGGTGACGTCGGCTCGGGATCTGGCGGTGGTGCGGGAGGGGGTGTCACTGGGGGTCGTGCAGTACGTGCTCAAGCCGTTCACGTTCGCCACGCTCCGGGATCGGCTGGTGCGGTACGCCGAGTTCCATGCGGCGGCGGGTGAGGCAAGCGGTCAGGACGAGGTCGACCGCGCGTTGGCCGCGCTACGGGCGCCTTCGCCTGCGGCGCTGCCCAAAGGGTTGAGTGCGCCGACGCTGGAGCGGGTGACTGTCGCTCTGCGGGATTGCGGGGAGGGGCTTACTGCGGCGGGGGTCGCGGAGGCGGTGGGGATTTCCCGGATCACTGCTCGGCGGTACCTGGAGCATTTGGTGGAGGCGGGGAGGGCTGCGCGTAGTCCTCAGTACGGGACTGTGGGGCGGCCTGAGTTGCAGTATCGGTGGGTCAAGGGGTAGGCGGGCGGGGCGAGTTGAAGGGCCTGGCGTAACTGAGGACCTGGTGGGCGAGGCCGACGACGATGAGCGCCTCGCCCACCGACAGGGCGAGCAGCCCGGGGGACGTCTGACCCGCGGCCCAGTAGACGACGAGACCGGCGAGCGGGACGACGCAGAACGCCAGCAGGTCGACCACACTCTGGATGACCTTGCGGGAACGTCGCCGGGTGTCGGAACGGTGGGCGGTCTCCCACGTGAACACCGCCTCGGCGTCGGTGAGTTCGGCGAGTCGGGGCCCCAGGTCGTCCCGTACATACGTCCCGATCGCGGAGATCTTCTCGTCGTTCACGAGGTAGGTCCAGCCGAGCACGACACACACCGGGGGCAGCGCGAGCAGCATCTCGGACTGCTTGGCCTGGGCCGCGGCGGCGATGACGGCGGCGACCACGGTGAGGGTGACGTAGAGGAGGTTGTCGCGGAAACCGATACGGGTCTTCTGCTCGTCCTTGACGGGGCGGGGGTTCCGACAGGGAGGTCGAGGACTCCGAGGAGGACCCCATCGGGGGGCTGCGTACGGGGGAGATCACCTCGACTTCCGGGGGAGCACCTTCAACGGGCCGTTCGTTGCCAAACGGGTGGGGCGGGAGGACGGGCAGCGGTAACAGCGGGGCGGGTCGCGGGTCCGTTCACGGTCCGGTGCCGGTTGCCACGGCCGCGTTGCCTGCGGTGCCGGCCGGATTCACCGGACGGGACGAGGACTTGGCGCGGCTGTTTCCCGTACTGGACCCGGCCGCGGAGTCCGAACTGCCGGTGGTGATCTGCGCGATGTCCGGCCTTGGCGGGATCGGGAAGACGTCGCTGGCGTTGTGTGCTGCGCACAAGGCCGTGCGGGACGGGTGGTTCCCGGGCGGGACTCTGTTCGTCGACCTACAGCAGACGGGCCGAATGGAGGAGGCCATGGACGCCCACACCCGCGCACGCGACCTGTACCAGACCGCCGGGGACCGCCACCTCAAGGCCATCACGTGGAACAACCTCGGCAACGCCCTGCAGCAGACGGGCCAGGCGGAGGAGGCCAACGACGCCCACACCCGCGCCCGCGACCTCTTCCAGACGGCCGGGGACCGCCACCTCGAGGCCACCGCGTGGAACAACCTCGGCGGCGCCCTGCGTGGGCTGGGCCGTGTAGAGGAGGCGGTTGAGGCGTACGAGAAGGCCCTGGACGGCTACCGGGAGTTCGACAGCTGGTACGAGACGGGCCGCACCCTCTCCAACCTGGCCATCGCCCACAAGCACGCCGCCCGCCCCGCCGAAGCCCGCACCAACTACCTCCATTCCGCCGCCGCCTACACCCGAGCCAACGCCCCCACCGAAGCCGCCGTCGCCCAATCCCGCGCAGACGCATTGACCTGACTAGACCACTCCACTTACCTTCACCGGGCAGCCATCCGCCCAGGCCACAACGTAGTGAGCCCGTAGGAGGTCATGCCCGTGCGCCCCACCGCCACCCGCCCCCACCGAACTGCCCTACTCACGCCCCTAGTTGCTCTCGCCGCTCTCTCCCTTGCCGCAACCACCCTCACCGCCTGCGGCAGCGGTTCCGGCAGCAGCCCCGACACCGTCAAGATCTCCTTCAAGCAGTCGACGGACAACTCCATCAAGGTGATGGACACCTACCTGGCCGACATCAAGAAGCAGTTCGAGAAGCAGTACCCGGGCAAGAAGGTCGAGCTCGTCCCCATCAAGGCCCCGGACTCGGAGTACTACACCAAGCTCCAGCAGATGCTCCGCTCGCCGAAGACCGCCCCGGACCTGGTCTACGAGGACACGTTCCTCATCAACAGCGACATCACGTCCGGGTACTTGAAGCCCCTCGACTCCTACCTCGACAAGTGGCCGGACTGGAACCAGTTCATCGACACGTCGAAGTCCGCCGCCAAGGCCGAGGACGGCAAGACGTACGGCGTCCCGGACGGCACGGACACCCGAGGCCTCTGGTTCGACAAGGGGATCTTCAAGAAGGCGGGTCTGCCCGCGAATTGGCAGCCGAAGACGTGGGCCGATGTCCTCGCCGCGGCCCGCACGATCAAGCAGAAGGTCCCAGGCGTCACCCCTCTCAACGTCTACACGGGGAAGCCGGCCGGCGAAGCGGCCACCATGCAGGGCTTCGAGATGCTGCTCTACGGCACCAACGACGGGACCACGGACCCCCTTTACGACAAGTCGTCGAAGAAGTGGATCGCCGGCGGCCAGGGTTTCAAGGACGCGCTCTCCTTCGTCCACTCGGTCTACAAGGAGAAGCTCGGCCCGGACGTCTCGGACGCCCTCGACCCCAACATCCAGACCTACGTGGCCGGTGAACTGCTCCCCAAGGGCAAACTCGGCATCGCCCTCGACGGATCGTGGTTGCCGCAGGCCTGGTTGAAGGGCAGCGGGCATGAATGGCCGGACTGGTCAAAGGAGTTGGGCCTCGCGTACATGCCCACCCAGCAGGGCCAGGCTCCCGGCAAGGTGAGCATGTCGGGCGGCTGGACCTGGGCCATCCCCTCCAAGGCCGGTAACCCGGGCCTTGCCTTCGACTTCATCAAGACGATGCAGACGAAGGCGAACGCGGAGAAGTGGTACATCGCCAACTCCGGTATCTCCGTGCGGAAGGACGTCGCCGCCGACCCCGCCTACGCGACCGCCCAGCCCGGCATCAAGTTCTTCACGGACCTGGTCGCGAGCACGCACTACCGCCCCGCCTACCCGGCGTACCCGAAGGTCTCGACCGCCATCCAGGAGGCGATGGAGGGCGTGACGACCGGCGACATGTCGGTGGACAAGGCGGCGAGTTCGTACGACGACGAACTCAAGTCGGCCACGGACAACCAGGTCACCCAGAAGTGACCACCGCACCCCGGCAAGCGGCGGGCCCGGACGTGACGAAGTCCGGCCCGGGCCCGGCCCCCCGACAGTCCGCGCACCAGCGACACCCCCGCAACGACCACCGCACCCTCCGCCGCATCCTCACCCACCTCCTCCCCCTCTCCCCCGCCCTGATCCTCCTGCTCCTCTTCCTGGCCGTCCCGATCGGCTACTGCGCCTACATCGCCTTCACCAATCTCCAACTCACCGGCCAGGCCCACTCGTCCTTCGTGGGCTTCGAGAATTTCCGTACGGCCTTCAAGGACGCGGAATTCCTCAACGCGGTCTGGCTGACGCTGGTGTTCACGGTGTTGTCGTCGCTGGTCGGCCAGAACACCCTCGGCCTGGCGCTCGCCACCCTCATGCAACGCGCCTCGAAACCGATCCGCACCCTCACGGGCGCGATCGTGATCACGGCATGGGTGCTCCCGGAGGTGGTGGCTGGCTTCCTCCTCTACGCCTTCTTCCGCCGCGAAGGCACCCTGAACGCCATCCTGGACTGGCTCCATCTCCCCTCCCAGAACTGGCTGTTCACGCTTCCGATCCTGGCGGTGTCCTTCGCGAACGTGTGGCGGGGAACGGCGTTCTCGATGCTCGTGTACTCGGCGGCCCTGAACGAGATCCCCCAGGAGATCACGGAGGCGGCGGAGGTCGACGGCGCGGGCGGCTGGCGCCGCATGTGGCACATCACGCTGCCGATGATCCGCCGCTCGATCGGCACGAACCTGATGCTGAACACGCTGCAGACCCTGTCCGTCTTCGGTCTGATCTGGGTGATGACGCGAGGCGGCCCGGGAAACAAGAGCCAGACCCTCCCCCTCTACATGTACGAACAGGCCTTCCAGAACAGCATGATCGGCTACGCCACGGCGGTCGCACTGCTCCTGCTCCTGGTCGGCTCGCTCTTCTCGGTGATCTACATGCGCCTGCTGCGAACGGAGGTCTGACCCATGGCACTCACCCTCTCCTCCCGCCGCACGAGCCGACGCCTGGCAGCGGACGCGGGGCTGTTGGTGGTCGCGGCGACGTTCGTACTGCCACTGCTCTGGGTTGTCCTGTCGTCCCTCGACGCCCACGCGGACCTCAAGGTGAAGGCCCCCGACGGCCTGACCCTGGACAACTTCCACGCGATCCTGAACTCGGACATCACCTTCACGCCCCTGCTCAACAGCCTGATCCTGTGCGGGTTCGGGACACTGCTGACGGTGGTGTGCGCGGCGCTGGCGGCGTATCCGCTGTCGCGGTTCCGGTCGCGCCTGAACCGCCCCTTCCTCCTGACGATCCTCTTCGCGACGAGCCTTCCGATCACCGCGATCATGGTGCCGGTGTACGCGCTGTTCGTGCAGGTGAATCTCATCGACACCATGCAGGGCACGATCTTCTTCTTCGCGGCGTCCCAACTGCCGTTCGCCATCTGGCTGATGAAGAACTTCATGGACGGCGTACCGAAGGAACTGGAGGAGGCCGCGTGGACCGACGGGGCGTCGTCACTTCAGTCGCTCGTGCGGATTGTTCTTCCGCTCATGGGGCCCGGGGTGGCGGTGGTGACCGTCTTCTCCTTCGTGATGATGTGGGGGAACTTCTTCGTCCCGTTCATGCTGCTGCTTACGCCGGATCAGATGCCGGCGAGCGTGAGCATCAATGAGTTCTTCGGGAATCGGGGGATGGTGGCTTACGGGCAGCTGGCCGCGTTCTCGGTTGTTTATTCGACGCCGGTGATTTTGTTGTATGTGCTGGTGGCTCGGCGGTTGGGGGGTGGGTTCGCGCTGGGCGGGGCGGTCAAGGGGTGAGGTTGTCAGTCCAGGAGCCCGCCACGATCGACGCGAGCTGGACAAGACTGTCGATACGCCAGTCCGCCACCGCCACGACCTCGGGGTCATCCACCCACAGATGCCCCCACGGACCACGACGGATGTGCGCGACGCGCAACCCCGCCCGCTTGGCGGGGAAGACATCGTTGGCCGGATGGTCGCCGACGTAGACCGTCCGGTCCGGTGCGGCCTGGGCCACCTCAAGTACCCGCTCGAAGAACTCCAGTTGCGGCTTCGCCACCCCCCAGTCCCCCGACGTGGCGACGAGATCCACAGGCAGATCGAGATCACGCAGCAACTCGCCAGCTCGGGAAGTCTGGTTACCTGCGACGACGACACGCACTCCGAGCTCGCGAAGCGCGGACAGGGCCGGGCGCACGTCGTCGTAGAGGTCGCTCTCGTCGAGGCACTCGCCGCGGCCGGCCGTTTCGCGAGCGCGGTACTCGGCGGCGACATCGATACCCGGCCGAACGAGACGGAGCGCCTCCGCATTGTCCTGGCCCCTGGCCACCACAGCCCCGACGAGTGCGGAGAGGGTGTGGCGGGGAACGTCCAGCCAGTCGGCCCACGACGCCCAGTACCGGTCGTCTCGGGTGATCGTCTCGCCGACGTCGAACACGATGGTCTCCATCACCCCTCGAAGCCTAGGCCGTCGCGACACATCAACGCTGATTGCCCCGTGATCGGATGACCCGCATGACGACCACCCCCCACGTCCTCTACCTCTTCGCCTCCGCCGCACCCCCCGTCTTCGACATCGCGAAGGTCATCGAGAACGCCCAGTCCCGCGGCTTCGACGTCTGCCTCGGTCTCACCCCCACCGCGGCCCGCTGGCTGAAGCCCCGACTCGGCGACCTGGAGCACCTGACAGGCCACCCCGTGCGCAGTGAGTACAAGATGCCGGGCGAGCCGGACGTCTGGCCGAAGGCGGACGTCATCGTGGTCGCGCCGGCGACCTTCAACACGGTCAACTCATGGGCGCTGGGCCTCACCCACGACTTCGTGATCGGTGTCGTCGCCGAAGGCATCGGCAAGGGCATCCCCATCGTCGCGATGCCCTGCGTCAACTCGGCCTACGTACAGCACCGGCAGTTCGAACGCAGCGTCGCCGAGTTGCGTGCCATGGGCGTACAACTCCTGTACGGCGAGGGCGGCTTCGTGCCGAACCAGCCCGGGCAGGGCAAGCCGAAGGAGTTCCCCTGGGGGCAGGTGCTCGATGCGGCCGCATCCGCGATGCGTACCTGAACGACCCGGCCACCGGCGTCCGCCGGACAGTCACCGACGACTTTGCGCCACCCCCCACTTCCCCCCACACCCGATCACCGCCCCCACCACAAACGCACTCCCCTTCGATCCCCGCCCACACACCCGACGCCGATCGAACCGCCCCCGGCAGTCCCAAGCCCCCGCCGCTCCGACGAATGGCAAGGTAGAGAGGCATATGCGCTACCCCTCAGCCGTCCCCGCACCCGCACAGCCACCACTCAGCGTCACCGCCCACCCCCCTTCCGCCCCCCGGCGATCTCTCCCCGCCCACCCCCGCACGACCGAATCCGTACGTTCCTACAATCCGTAATCCTGGCCGAACAGACCGTAGTCACCGCACCCAGGCACCCCTAGCTTGTGGCCCGTGCGCCGACCCCCAGCTCAGCCCAGCCAGTCCACGCCGCCCACGCCGCCGTTCAACGCGCCCGCCGCCCGCAGGCTCCGTACCGCGCTCAACATGGGTCCCGAACACGTCGCGTACGGCATGCGCGCCTCGTACGGGCTCCCCTATGTCACGCCTGACCTGGTCATCGCCTGGGAGCGTGGGCTCACCGCGCCCTCCGGTCCCGAACTCACCGCGCTCTCGGGCGTGCTGTGGTGCTCCCCGGCCGAACTCATCGGCAAGCCACGCACGCTGCGTGAGCACCGCCTCGCCCGTGGCCTCGCGCCGGAGGACGTCGCCCGTGCCGTCGGGCTCGAACTCCTCGCGTATCTACGGATGGAGGAGCACGACCAGTGGCACGGCACCGAGCGCCAGTCCTCCGCGCTCGCCGATCTGCTCGACCTCTCACTGCCCGACTTCGTCAGCGTCACGGGGCGCGACAGCAGACTCGCGGAGCTGCTGCGCAGTGCCATGACCACGCGCTGGCAGGCCTACGTACGCCCGATAGGCAAGATGGTGCCCCTGGACCGGCGCCTCCTGGAGGACTCCCTCCAGGAGTTGCACGAGGACTACCAGGCGCAGATGGTCGCCACCCTGAGCTGGGGCGGCGGCAACTCGGCCGTAGAAGCGGGCGAGGCCGGCCGTGACTTCCTCGACCAGATCATCAGCCGTTTCTGGTCCATGGTCGAGAGGAGTACGTACTGAGCACGCAGCTGCACAGACACCGAGCAGCACGCGCCAAAAAACGAACCCGCCCGGAAACCCCGGCCGGAAAACCGAACCCGGCTAGAAAACCGACTCCGCCTCGTCCATCCGGTCCTTCGGCACCGTCTTCAGCTCGGTGACCGCCTCCGCCAACGGCACCATCACCACGTCCGTCCCGCGCAGCGCGGTCATCCGCCCGAACTGCCCCTGGTGCGCGGCCTCCACCGCGTGCCAGCCGAAGCGCGTCGCCAACACCCGGTCGTACGCGGTCGGTACGCCGCCGCGTTGGACGTGTCCGAGAATGACCGGCTTGGCCTCCTTGCCGAGGCGGCGCTCCAACTCGTAGGCCAGCGCCGTACCGATGCCCTGGAAGCGTTCGTGGCCGAACTGGTCGATGGCGCCCTTGCCGTAGTCCATCGAACCCTCGGCCGGGTGCGCGCCCTCCGCGACGCAGATCACCGCGAACTTCTTGCCGCGCGCGAAGCGTTCCTCGACCATCTTCACCAAGTCGGCCGGGTCGAAGGGGCGTTCGGGAAGGCAGATGCCGTGGGCGCCGGCCGCCATGCCCGACTCCAGCGCGATCCAGCCCGCGTGGCGGCCCATGACCTCGACGACCATCACCCGTTGGTGCGACTCCGCCGTCGTCTTCAGGCGGTCCATCGCCTCCGTCGCGACCCCGACCGCCGTGTCGAAGCCGAAGGTGCGGTCCGTCGACGAGATGTCGTTGTCGATCGTCTTCGGTACGCCGACCACCGGCAGACCCGCGTCGCCCAGCATCCGCGCCGCCGTCAGCGTGCCCTCGCCGCCGATCGGGATCAGCACGTCGATGCCGAAGCCGCGCGCGATGTCCGGCACGTTCTCGCACGCCTCCCGCACCCGGTCCCGCTCCAGGCGTGACGAGCCGAGGATCGTGCCGCCGCGGGCGAGGATGCCGCTGACCGCGTCGAGGTCGAGGGTGCGGTAGTGACTGTCGAGCAGTCCCGCGTAGCCGTCCTCGAAGCCGATGACCTCGTCGCCGTAGGTCGTGACGGCTCGGTGCACGACCGACCGGATCACGGCGTTCAGGCCGGGGCAGTCGCCGCCTGCGGTGAGAACTCCGATACGCATCGTGCTGTGTCTCCTGGTCGCTTTTGACACCGGTGAGCCATGGGGATTGTTTCACGTCCTCCACAGGGATGCCGATTCCGTCCGATGTGCCGCGCCCCCGCCGCGCCCCGACCACTCCCCAGTACGCCCTTTGCAGCTCCCCTACTGACGGGCGACCTGTCCACCCTCGGAGGTACTGTCAAGAGGGTTCTGCTCACCTCGGTGGGCGATTTTTATGACCACCGCACATGGGCCGCCCATGGACCGCACAGGGCACCGGAACCGAGAGGGAGAGCACGCGTGACGCGCAGCGTGTACGTGACCGGGATCGACCGCGGCGACGGCCGTCAGGTCGTCGAGCTGGGGGTCATGGAACTCCTGACCCGGCAGGTCGACCGGGTGGGGGTGTTCCGTCCCCTCGTCCACGACGGTCCCGATCGCCTGTTCGAATTGCTGCGTGCGCGCTACCGGCTGTCCCAGGACCCGGCGACCGTCTACGGCATGGACTACCACGAGGCCTCCGCCCTCCAGGCCGAGCAGGGGACGGATGAACTGGTGTCGACCCTCGTCGACCGGTTCCATCTCGTCGCCCGTGACTACGACGTCGTCCTCGTCCTCGGGACAGACTTCGCCGACACCCAGTTCCCGGACGAGCTGTCCCTCAACGCCCGCCTGGCGAACGAGTTCGGCGCGTCCGTGATCCCCGTCGTCGGCGGCCGCAAGCAGACCGCCGAGTCCGTGCTCGCGGAGACGCGGAACGCCTACCGCGCCTACGACGGCCTCGGCTGCGACGTCCTCGCCATGGTCACCAACCGGGTCGCCCGCGAGGACCGCGACGCGATCGCCGGCCGGCTCGACGCCCGGCTGCCGGTGCCCTGCTACGTCGTACCGGACGAGCCCGCCCTCTCGGCGCCGACCGTCGCCCAGATCACCCACGCCCTCGGCGGCAAGGTGGTGCTCGGGGACGACTCCGGGCTCGCCCGGGACGCGCTGGACTTCGTCTTCGGCGGCGCGATGCTGCCGAACTTCCTCAAGGCGCTGACGCCCGGCTGTCTCGTCGTCACCCCCGGCGACCGCGCCGACCTCGTCATCGGCGCCCTCGCCGCGCACAGCGCCGGCACCCCGCCGATAGCCGGGGTCCTGCTCACCCTGAACGAGGTGCCGGGCGACGGGATCCTCACCCTCGCCGCCCGCCTCGCGCCGGGCACCCCGGTGGTCTCGGTGGCCGGCACCTCCTTCCCCACCGCCGCCGAACTCTTCTCCCTGGAGGGGAAGTTGAACGCGGCCACCCCGCGCAAGGCGGAGACCGCGCTCGGCCTCTTCGAGCGGTACGTCGACACCAGCGACCTGCTCAAGCGCGTCTCCGCGCCGAGCAGCGACCGGGTCACCCCGATGATGTTCGAGCACACGCTCCTGGAGCGGGCCCGCTCCGACAAGCGCCGGATCGTCCTCCCCGAGGGCACCGAAGCCCGCGTCCTGCACGCCGCCGAGGTATTGCTGCGCCGGGGTGTCTGCGACCTCACCCTTCTCGGTCCGCTCGACCAGATCCGCAAGAAGGCCGCCGACCTCGGCATCGACCTCACCGCGGCCCAGTTGATCGACCCGCACACCGCCGAACTCCGCGACCGCTTCGCCGAGAAGTACGCCCAACTCCGCGCCCACAAGGGCGTGACCGTCGAGCTGGCCTACGACGTCGTCGCCGACGTGAACTACTTCGGGACCTTGATGGTGCAGGAGGGGCTCGCGGACGGGATGGTCTCCGGGGCCGTGCATTCCACAGCCGCGACCATCCGGCCCGCCTTCGAGATCATCAAGACCAAGCCGGACGCCGACATCGTCTCGTCCGTCTTCTTCATGTGCCTCGCCGACAAGGTGCTGGTGTACGGCGACTGCGCCGTCAACCCCGACCCGAACGCCGAGCAGTTGGCCGACATCGCCATCCAATCGGCCGCCACCGCCGAGCAGTTCGGCGTCTCGGCACGGATCGCGATGCTGTCGTACTCGACGGGTACGTCCGGCTCCGGCATCGACGTCGACAAGGTGCGCGAGGCGACCGAACTGGTCCGGCTGCGGCGGGCCGATCTGCGGATCGAGGGGCCGATCCAGTACGACGCCGCCGTCGAACCCACCGTCGCCGCGACGAAGTTGCCGGAGTCCGAAGTCGCGGGCCAGGCAAGCGTGTTGATCTTCCCCGACCTGAACACCGGCAACAACACCTACAAGGCCGTGCAGCGTTCGGCTGGCGCGATCGCCGTCGGGCCGGTGCTGCAGGGGCTGCGCAAGCCGGTCAACGACCTGTCCCGGGGCGCCCTCGTCTCGGACATCGTCAACACCGTCGCCATCACGGCGATCCAGGCGCAGAACCCGAACGAGAAGGCTTCCCAGCAGTGACCGCGACCCGTGTCCTCGTCCTCAACTCCGGCTCCTCGTCGGTGAAGTACCAGCTGCTCGACATGCGCGGCGGCGAGCGGCTGGCCATGGGGCTCGTCGAGCGCATCGGCGAGGAGACCTCCCGCTTCAAGCACACCCACATCGACACAGGCGCCACCCGTGAGTGGACCGGGCCGATCCCCGATCACGAGGCCGCCCTGAAGGTCGTGGCGGAAGAGCTGACGAAGGACGGACTCGGCCTGGACTCACCGGAGTTGGCCGCGATCGGGCATCGGGTGGTGCACGGCGGGCTCGTCTTCACCGCGCCTACCGTCATCGACGACGCCGTGCTCGCCGAGATCGAGCGGCTCATCCCCGTCGCGCCGTTGCACAATCCGGCGAACCTCGTCGGGATCCGGACCGCAATGGCGTTGCGGCCCGATCTGCCGCAGGTGGCCGTGTTCGACACCGCGTTCCACACGACGATGCCGGAGTCGGCCGCGCGCTACGCGATCGACGTGGCGACCGCGGACGCGTACCGGATCCGGCGGTACGGGTTCCACGGGACCTCGCACGCGTATGTGTCGCGGGCGACGGCGAAGCTGCTGGGGAAGGCGCCCGAGGACGTCAACGTGATCGTGCTGCACCTCGGGAACGGGGCGTCCGCGTCGGCCGTGGAAAAGGGCCGGTGCGTGGACACGTCCATGGGGCTGACACCGTTGGAGGGGCTGGTGATGGGGACCCGGTCGGGAGACCTGGATCCGGCCGTCATCTTCCATTTGATGCGTGTTGGCGAAATGTCCACCGATGAGATCGACACTCTTCTCAACAAGAAGAGCGGTCTGATCGGGTTGTGCGGGGACAACGACATGCGCGAGATCCGGCGCCGGATCGACGAGGGTGACGAACAGGCGGAACTGGCCTTCGACATCTACATTCACCGATTGAAGAAGTACATCGGTGCCTACTGCGCGGTACTCGGCCGGGTGGACGCGGTCGCCTTCACGGCGGGAGTCGGGGAGAACGCGAGTGCGGTGCGGGAAGCCGCCGTCGCGGGCCTGGAGCTGCTGGGGCTTGAGGTCGACGACGCGCTGAACGCCGTACGGAGTGACGAGCCGCGGCTCATCTCGCCCGCGTCCGGGCGGGTCGCGGTCGCGGTGGTACCGACGGACGAGGAATTGGAGATCGCCACACAGACCTACGCACTGGTCGGAAATTACAACGCCTGAGCGCATGCCCGCCCATTTGTATCTTCCGCCAGACGGAATATTCCGTAGCGAAACAAACCGATAGGATCGTCCCATGCGCCGTTCGAAAATCGTCTGTACTCTCGGCCCCGCGGTCGACTCCCACGAACAACTGGTGTCGCTGATCGAGGCCGGCATGAATGTGGCCCGCTTCAATTTCAGCCACGGCACCCACGCCGAGCACCAGGGGCGGTACGACCGCGTCCGTGCCGCGGCCAAGGAGACCGGCCGTGCCATCGGCGTCCTCGCCGACCTGCAGGGCCCGAAGATCCGCCTGGAGACCTTCGCGGAGGGTCCCGTCGAGCTGGTGCGCGGTGACGAGTTCACCATCACCACCGAGGACATCCCGGGCGACAAGACCATCTGCGGGACGACGTACAAGGGCCTGCCCGGTGACGTCTCCCGCGGCGACCAGATTCTGATCAACGACGGCAACGTCGAGCTGAAGGTCCTGAGCGTCGAGGGCCCGCGCGTGAAGACGATCGTCATCGAGGGCGGCGTCATCTCCGACCACAAGGGCATCAACCTGCCCGGCACGGCCGTCAACGTGCCCGCGCTGTCCGAGAAGGACGTCGAGGACCTGCGCTTCGCCCTGCGGATGGGCTGCGACATGGTCGCCCTGTCCTTCGTGCGCGACGCGGGCGACGTGTACGACGTCCACAAGGTGATGGACGAGGAGGGCCGCCGGGTCCCCGTCATCGCCAAGGTGGAGAAGCCGCAGGCGGTCGCCAACATGGAGGCCGTGGTCGCGGCCTTCGACGCCGTGATGGTGGCCCGCGGCGACCTCGCCGTCGAGTACCCGCTGGAGAAGGTCCCGATGGTGCAGAAGCGCCTCGTGGAGCTCTGCCGGCGCAACGCCAAGCCGGTGATCGTGGCGACCCAGATGATGGAGTCGATGATCACCAACTCCCGCCCCACGCGCGCCGAGGCCTCCGACGTGGCCAACGCGATCCTGGACGGCGCGGACGCGGTCATGCTGTCGGCGGAGTCCTCGGTCGGCGCCTATCCGATCGAGACCGTGCAGACGATGTCGAAGATCGTCGTCGCGGCCGAGGAGGAGCTGCTCAGCAAGGGCCTGCAGCCGCTCGTGCCGGGCAAGAAGCCGCGTACGCAGGGTGGTTCGATCGCGCGTGCCGCGTGCGAGATCGCCGACTTCCTCGGCGGCCGGGCCCTGGTGGCCTTCACGCAGTCCGGTGACACCGCCCGCCGGCTGTCCCGCTACCGCGCGGCCCAGCCGATCGTCGCCTTCACCACCGACGAGAGCACCCGCAACCAGCTGACGCTCAGCTGGGGCGTGGAGTCGCACGTGGTGCCGTTCGTCAACAGCACGGACGAGATGGTCGACATGGTCGACGGCGAGATCGCCAAGATCAACCGCTTCAACCCGGGCGAGACCGTCATCATCACGGCCGGCTCGCCCCCCGGCGTCGCCGGCACCACCAACATGCTCCGCGTCCACCACCTCGGCGGCGGCCAGGGCAACTGACGTACTCGTAAAAGGTCTTGTACGGCGCTGAGGGCGCCCCCTGTGAAAGGGGGCGCCCTCAGTTTGTGCGCGGCTCCCGAACGGGCCTGTGCGGACGCTCAGTCGGTCTGGTAGCTGTGCAGCCCGGGGACGGTCAGCGTGCCGCCGAACTGGCCGGCCTGGACCACCTTCACGTTGGTGAAGTAGATCAGCGGGATGTTCAGCGGCGGCGGGTTGTCCGGGTCGAACGTGATCGGGATCAGACCGAACAGGTTGCCCGAGATGGACTCCGTGTACATCACGGTGTCGCCGTCGCGGATGGTGGACGTCGAGCCGGCGGCCGCCTGCACGTGGTACGTCTTGCCGGACTGCTTGTCGTTCACCGTCTGGTGCAGGTCGCCGATGTCGGTCCCGCTGGAGATGACGTACTTCAGGACCTTCTTGACCTTGCCGCTGGCGGTCTTCACCTGGACGACGCCCTGGTAGTCGGCACCCTTGAGCAGCAGTGAGCTGGCGTTCAGGTACCACGGGTCGTCCGGCAGCAGCACCTTGTTGTCGACGCCGCTGGTGTCGTCCGTGGCGACCGGGCAGTCCGAGGTGTCGGCGCTCGCGCTCGCGGACGGGCTCGGGGTGGCCGTCGCCGAAGCCGCGTCCTCGACTGCCTTGGTGGTGTCCCCGGCCGCCTTGGACGCCGTGTCGGTCGTGTCCTTCACGGTGTCGTTGACCGTGTCGGTGACCTTCTTCGTCGTGTCCTTGACGGTGTCGGACACGCTGGAGGAGTCGCCCGAGGACGCGTCCTTCGTGGCGCTCGCCGAGGCGGACGCGGTCGGCGTCGGGGTGGCGCTCGCCGTGGAGTCGGAGCTCGACGAACCGCCGGTGAGGATGCCGGTGATGGCGTCGCCGATGCTGTCCAGCAGGCCGCCGCCGCTCGCGGACGCCGAGGGCGTCGCCGTGGCGGTGCCGCTCGACGAACCGCTCGAATCCGCCGACTTGCTCGCGGAGGCGGACGGCGTGGGTGTGGCGGCCTTGGCGTCGGAACCTGAATCCGACGAAGACGAAGATGCCTTGCCCGAGGAGGAGTCCTCCGAGGCGGATGCCGACGGGGTCGCGTCGTCCTTGGAGGAGTCGGCGGACTCGCTGGCACTCGTGGACGGCGTGGCCGAGGGGCTGGCCGTCGACTCGGCAAGGGCCGCGACACAGTCCTTGTACTCGTCGGCCGTCAGGCTCTTCGACGACGGCGAGGTCGTCGATCCGTTGTCGGCGAGGGCGAGGGAGGACGTGAAGCCCATCCCCATGATCACGGCGGTCGGCATCGCCACCGTGGCTATCGCCTTGCCGGCGGGCATGTGGAGCCTGGTGAACAGCGGCTTCTTGGGTGCCGCATGCCGCGGCCCGGTTCTCACACGGGACTCGTCCACATCCGTCCCGTGGGTCACCTCGTCAGCCGGCACTGTGCCTCCCGTTCGCCCCGTTGCTCACCGGGCTCGTTCCTGACAGATCGTTCGGCTCGCCCGTACCGTCGGCGGACTCGTACGGCGCGGGCTCGTACGGCGCGGGCTCCTGAGGCGCGGCGTAGTACGACGCGGAGTCATGAGGCGCCGCCTCGTACGGTGCGGCCGCGGGCGCGCCGCCCTCTCCCTGTGTGTCCTCCTGTACCGCCTGCGGCTCCGGCGGTGCGCCCGGCGCCCACGACACGGCCAGTGCCCCGCCGACCATGGCGAGGAGGAAGCCGATCAGGAAGCCGCCGAGGTTGGACACGGGGATGGACACCAGCGCCAGCAGGATCGCCGCGACACCCGCGAAGGTGCGGACGTGCTTCTGAAACCAGAGGCTGAAGCCCAGGACGACCAGCAGTACGCCGATGATCAGGGACCCGGCGCCCGCGGTGGTGGCCATCGCCAGCGTCAGATGGCCCACCTGAAGATGTGCGTACGGGAAGTAGGCGATCGGGAGTCCGCCGAGCATGACGAACAGACCGGCCCAGAACGGCCTCGTGCCACGCCAGGCACGAAACTGCAGCCTCCGGCGGGCGAACTGGCCGGGTGCGGCAGGAGTCTCGGCGCTCATGGAAAACAGCTCCCTGGTACGGCGTTGCTGTGGTGGAGAGTTGCACCTTGTGTGAAGGTGCGGGTGGAAGGTGGACGGGGGGGGGCGCCACCGGCTCCCCCGCCCGTCTTCAAGTGCCTAGTAGCACTCGTGGGTGCCGGCCGAAACCGACATCTTCAGCCCGCTGAGCTTGAAGGTTCCGGCAGTGGTGGCCCACGCCGTCTGCTTCACGTTGCTCAGCTCGGCCGACTCCGCCTGCTGGGCGAATCCGTACGGGTTGGCAGCTTCGCTGCCGCCCTTCATGCCCGGACCCTTGCCGCCCTTGTCGGCGCCCGTGTTGCCGGCCGCCACACCGATGTCGATGTTGTGGAACACAGCGTCGGCGCTGAGGTCCTCGACGTCGATGTACAGGTTCGAGGCCTCGACCGGCGTACCGCTGCCGCCGGCCTTCAGCACCAGGCTGACCGACCCGAGCAGCGGGATGTTCGGGGTGACCACCGACTGGCACATGTTGGTGATCGACGCGGACTTGAACGACGAGACCGCGACGGGGTGAAGCGACTTGCTGCCGTCCAGGTTGTAGCCCGAGTCCAGGGCTCCGTACTGGGCGAAGCCCGTGCCGTTGAGCTGGTCCGCCGTCACCTTGAACGACTGACCCGAAACGCTGAATGACGCGGCGAGAGCGCCCTGCGCAAGGGCGACACCTATACACGCCGTAGCGGCGACGCTGGGCACCATGACCACAGCGAAGCGCTTCCATCTCGTCCCGCCACGCACCTGGGACTCCATATTTCCTCCTTCTCGGACGTACATCTCCTGGCCCTGACTGCCCCCAGTTGGCGGCTCAGCCGGGCAGGGATGGGAGAAGTGCTACGTCCTCGGGAAGGGGAGCGCCCGTCCTCGGAGGCGCGAACCGCGCACCGATCACCGGCGATCACCCCCGAGCGACAACCACTGGTCGCGCCTGACGCACATCACGCACAACCTTGCTGGACAGGCTCCGCCGTACGGCGAAGACCCCCCTGCCCAAGAGCCGACTCCATTGTTTCCGGCTCTACTCGGTGGGGACCCAGGAAACCCCGTCGGCCCGACCGGCTGTCGGGGTACGGAAATGGACCGAGCGTCGCCGATCGTGGTGCATTCTCGCCGCCCGCACAAGGGGCTTCGTTACTGGGTAGTAACGGCCGGATAACCGAACAACGACCCGCCGGTATCGGTCGACGACGCTGGGTGTCATCGTGGGCCAGGACAAATCAGTTGACACCCGGGCGGAATCCGACAGATCAACGCCCTCGGCTTACTCCAAGTAACAGCGGCCGCGATTACCAAGTTTTGGTAAAGCGCGGCCGCAGTGACACTCCGTCGGCAAATCTTTCACTTCGGCATCACAGGTCACGGGGTTTACCGACTGGTCAGAACCGGCCCCGCGCCCCGCTCAGAACAGCGCCCTCGCCAGTGCCCGCCGGGCCCCCGTCACCCTGGGGTCATCGGCGCCGACGACCTCGAACAGCTCCAGCAGCCGCAGCCGTACGGCATCCCGGTCGTCACCCACCGTGCGCCGCACGGTGTCGATCAGCCGGCTGAACGCGTCCTCGACATGACCGCCCACCAGGTCCAGGTCGGCGGCGGCGATCTGCGCCGGCACGTCACCCGGCTTCTCGGCGGCCTCGGTGCGCACCTGCTGCGGGTCGAGCGTCGACACCCGCTGCAGCAACTCGGCCTGGGCGAGCCCCAGTTTGGCCTCGCTGTTGGCCGGGTCGTCGCTCAGCACGTTCCTGTACGCCTGCACGGCCCCGCCGAAGTCCCCCGCGTCCAAGGCCTGAACGGCGGCTTCGAGCAGCCCGTCGTACGGTCCGGCCGGCACCTCGGCCACCACCTCGGGCCGGTCGCCCGGCTCGCCGTCGGGGTCGACGGCCAGCCCGGTGAGGCCGAAGCGCTGCTCGGCGACCTGGATCAACTGGTCGAGGGTCTCGCGGATCTGCTGCTCGCCGGCGGCCCCCTGGAAGAGCGGCAGCGCCTGGCCGGCGACCACCGCGAAGACGGCCGGGATGCCCTGCACCCCGAACTGCTGCATCAGCATCTGATTGGCGTCGACGTCGATCTTGGCAAGGACGAAGCGCCCGTTGTAATCAAGCGCGAGCCGCTCCAGGAGCGGGCTCAGCTGCTTGCACGGCTCGCACCACTCGGCCCAGAAGTCGATGACGACCGGGACCTCGGTGGACCGCTGCAGGACCTCGCTCTCGAACCCCGCCTCATCTACGTCGATCACCAGATCGGCGGGGGAGACGGCCCCGCCGCCGCCCTGCCTGGCGGTCTCGGCGCGCGCCTGCTCCGCCTTGACCTTGGCCTCCTGGGCCGCCTTCACCGCGGCGAGGTCGACGACTCCGCTCATGGACATGTTCCGTGGCTGCATGCGTCTATCCTCCCCCGTCCGCGCGTGTGAATGAAAAGCGTTGTGAAAGCCGGTCTGTTGCGAGCTGTTCGGCGCCGGGTCCCCACCCCGCGCCCAGTGGTTACGCTACGACCCGTAGCGTAATAGCGCAGGCCCCTTCCCGCATACAGATACCCGGTGATCTCCCTCACTGCACCACAGGAACCGCCGGTTATGGTCGGGGGATGCAGAGCAGCACTCCCGCCCCACGCGCCGCTGGACGCCCCCGCAGCACCACCGCGGACACCGCGATCCTGGCGGCGACCCGGGAGGCGCTGGTCGAACTCGGCTGGTCCAAGCTCACGTTGGGAGACGTCGCCACGCGCGCGGGGGTTGCGAAAACGACCCTTTACCGCCGCTGGGCCGGCAAGAACGAACTCGTCGTCGACGCGGTCGCCGAACTCTTCGACGAACTCCACCTCCCCGACCGGGGCACGCTGGCCGCCGACATCGAGGGCGTCGTCCTCCAGTTCGCGACGATCCTGGCCCGCCCGGAGGCCAAGAGCGGACTGATGGCGGTGGTCGCCGAGTCGATCCGCGACGACGCCCTGCGGGAGCGCATCCGCGAGTCGATCGTGGACCGACAGAAGTGCCTGGTCGTGGAGGGCAGGGCGCGGGCGCAGGCGCGCGGCGAACTCCCCCCGGAGACCGACCCGGAGGAGGCGGCGCGCACGGCCGACCTCATCTTCGACGTGGTGGCGGGCGCGGTGGTCCACCGCACCCTGGTGAGCGCGGAACCGGCCGACGAACGGTGGGTCCGCAGCTTCACCCAGGTCCTGCTCCTCGGCCTGACGTCGATCAACAACCCCTAAAAACCGGCGGGCTCGGTGTAAACCCCCCACTCGTCCCGCAGCACTCCGCAGATCTCCCCCAGCGTCGCCTCCGCCCGCGCCGCGTCCAGCATCGGCCCGATCATGTTCGACCCGTCCCGCGCGGCCGCGAGCATCGCGTCCAGGGCCTCTCCCACGGCCGCCTCGTCCCGTACGCCCTTGCGCGCGCCGAGTTCCTGGATCTGGTCCCGCTCCACCTCGTGGCTGACGCGCAGGATCTCCAGGTCGCCGGTGACCGACCCGTGGAGCACGTTGACGCCGACGACCCGCTTGTCGCCCTTCTCCACGGACCGCTGGTACTGGAACGCGGCCTCGGCGATCTCCCCGGTGAACCAGCCGTCCTCGATCCCGCGCAGGATGCCGGAGGTGATCGGCCCGATCGGGTGCTGACCGTCGGGGTGGGCCCGCAGCCCCCGCTCCCTGATCTGCTCGAAGATCTTCTCGGCGTCCGCCTCGATGCGGTCGGTGAGCTGCTCGACGTACCACGAACCGCCCAGCGGATCCGCCACGTTGGCGACCCCGGTCTCCTCCATCAGCACCTGCTGCGTGCGCAGCGCGATCTCCGCCGCCTGCTCACTGGGCAGCGCGAGGGTCTCGTCCAGGGCGTTGGTGTGCAGCGAGTTGGTCCCGCCGAGGACGGCCGCGAGCGCTTCTACGGCCGTCCTGACCACGTTGTTGTACGGCTGCTGCGCGGTCAGCGAGACGCCGGCGGTCTGGGTGTGGAAGCGCAGCCACTGGGCCTTCTCGGACTTCGCGCCGTAGACGTCCCGCATCCAGCGGGCCCAGATGCGGCGCGCGGCGCGGAACTTGGCGATCTCCTCGAAGAAGTCGACGTGCGCGTCGAAGAAGAAGGAAAGGCCGGGCGCGAAGACGTCCACGTCGAGGCCGCGGGACAGGCCGAGTTCGACGTACCCGAAGCCGTCGGCCAGTGTGTACGCCAGCTCCTGCGCGGCCGTGGAGCCGGCCTCGCGGATGTGGTAGCCGGAGACGGACAGCGGCTTGTAGGCGGGGATGCCGGTGGCGCAGTACTCCATGAGGTCGCCGATGAGGCGCAGGTGCGGCTCGGGCTGGAAGAGCCACTCCTTCTGGGCGATGTACTCCTTGAAGATGTCCGTCTGGAGCGTGCCGTTGAGGACGGCCGGGTCGACGCCCTGCCGCTCGGCCGCCACCAGGTACATGCAGAAGACGGGGACGGCCGGTCCGCTGATGGTCATGGAGGTCGTCACATCGCCGAGCGGGATGCCCTTGAAGAGGACCTCCATGTCGGCGGCGGAGTCGATGGCGACCCCGCAGTGCCCGACCTCGCCGAGCGAGCGCGGGTCGTCGGAGTCGCGGCCCATGAGGGTCGGCATGTCGAAGGCCACGGAGAGGCCGCCGCCGCCGTTGGCGAGGATCTTCTTGTACCGCTCGTTGGTCTGCTCGGCGTTGCCGAACCCGGCGAACTGCCGGATCGTCCACGTCCGCCCCCGGTAGCCCGTCGCGTACAGCCCGCGCGTGTAGGGGTACTCCCCGGGCCACCCGATCCGCTCGAAGCCGTCGTACCTGTCCCCGGGGCGAGGCCCGTACACCGGCTCCACGGGATCGCCGGAGAGCGTGGTGAAATCGGCCTCACGCGTGCGTGCGGCGTCGAACCGGGCCTGCCAGCGTCGGCGGCCCTCTGCGATGGCGTCAGCGTCCATACCCTCGAATTTACTAGGACGTCCTAGTAAATGTCGATGGGCAACCGCCGTACGCAACTCGTACGGCGGTGAAAGCGGTGAGGCTCAGACCTTCGCGGCGACCGGAGTCGGCTCGGCGAAGTGCCCCTCCAGCTCGTGGCTGATCTTGCGCTCCACGAAGAAGGCGGCCGTCGGGATCGTCCCCGCCAGCAGCACCCACAGCTGCTTGCCGACCGGCCACTTCGCCTTGGAGCCCAGGTCGAAGGCGAAGAGGAGATACACGACGTACAGCCAGCCGTGCGCGATGGCGACGACCTCGGTGAAGCTCCCGGCGCCGTCGATCTTCAGGAGGTACTTGGCGATCATGCTCAGACACAGCAGGACCAGCAGCACACCCGTGGTGTACGCCAAAACGCGGTAGCGGGTGAACACGCTCTTTTTCATGAGGACGAGCGTAACCACCCGTTCCGGGCGATCTTTCCCCGGGTCGGCGGCCCGGGTCACTCCTCGTCGAAGTCCTCGGCGGCGACCCTCAGCGGCCGCAGCATCGCGAAGATCTCCCCGCACTCCTCGGCGTCGTAGGCACCCAGCCCGAAGTCCATCTCCATGAGGTCACGCGTGGCCGCGTCGCAGACCTCGCGGCCCTTGTCGGTGATGGAGGCGAGGGTGCCGCGGCCGTCGTTGGGGTTGGGGCGCCTGGCGACGAGGCCGGACCTGGCCAGCCGGTCCACGGTGTTCGTCACGGACGTGGGATGCACCATGAGCCGCTCGCCGATCTTGGACATCGGCAACTCGCCCGCCTTGGAGAAGGTGAGCAGCACGAGTGCCTCGTAGCGCGCGAAGGTCAGTCCGTACGGCTTGACGACCGCGTCGACCTCGGCGAGCAGGATCTGCTGCGCCCGCATGATCGAGGTGATGGCGGCCATGGACGGCACGTTCCCCCAGCGCTGTTTCCAGTGTTCGTCGGCGCGGGCGATGGGGTCGAAAGGAAGACTGAGCGGCTTTGACACGGCACCAGACCTTACCGGCCGGTCACATCGTGGTCAGCCCCGTCTCGCCCATCGGTCCCGGGGACCGCGCCCGCGTGCCCGGTGTCGTGTCGGGGCGGGGCGCGTGCCCTGTGTCAGGATTACTGACTGATTGTCACTGAATGTCCCCCTCGCGCAAGGGAGCAGCATGTCCCGGCTGATCCGCACGTTCGCGGCGCTCGCGGTCTTCGGGCTCGCGGTGGGCTGTTCGTCCGCGTCCGACGTCGACGAGGCCTCCGTCGCCGGTGCCCGGTCCAAGGGGCCGGTGGGCGACATGTCCTTCTGGGTCGACCCGGCGAGTCCGGCGGCCGAGCAGATCCAGATGTGGGAGCGGGAGGGGCGCAAGCAGGACGCCGCGCTGCTCAAGCGGATCGCCGACGAGCCGGCCGCGCTGTGGCCGGCCGGGGAGATCGACCCCGCTCCGGTGGTGAAGGCGGCGACCGCGGCCGCGGGCCAGGAGGGGCGTACGGCGCTCTTCGTGGCGTACGACATTCCGCACCGGGACTGCGGTCAGCACTCGGCCGGCGGGGCGGTGGACGCGGACGCGTACCGGGCGTGGATCGGGAAGTTCGCCGAGGCGCTGGGGAACTCCAAGGCGCTGGTCGTGCTGGAGCCCGATGCCGTCGCGCACATGGTGGACGGGTGCACGCCCGGCGAGTACCAGGGCGAGCGGGAGCAGTTGCTGAGCGAGGCGGTCGTCCGGCTGAAGCAGCAGTCCGGCACGAGGGTGTATCTCGACGCGGGCAACCCGGCCTGGATCCGGGACTCCTGGAAGCTCGTGGAGCCGCTGAAGCGGGCCGGTGTAGAGGAGGCCGACGGGTTCTCCCTCAACGTGTCCAACTTCCAGACGGACGCGGTGACGAAGAAGTACGGCGTCCAGTTGTCGCGCGATCTCGGCGGCAAGCACTTCGTCGTCGACACCAGCCGCAACGGCAACGGGCCGCTGGCCGGCGCCTGGTGCAACCCGCCGGGCCGGGGTCTGGGCACCCGGCCGACCACCGACACCGGCGAGCAGGCGCTGGACGCCTATCTGTGGATCAAGCGGCCCGGCGCCTCGGACGGGACCTGTGAGGGCGGTCCCGACGCGGGGCAGTGGTGGCCGGAGTACGCCTTGGAGCTGGCGCGCAACTCAAAGGCGTAACAGGGCAGTTCACCGACTTCACTGCACCTTGATCCACTTGGCCTCCGACGGCGTGCCCTGCGCGTCCGTCACGAAGAGCATGTACCAGCCGGGCGGCACCAGTGCCTGATCCTTGGGGACGTCCACCGTCACCGACCTGCCGTCCTTGACGAGGCCGACCTCGATGGAGCGCTGCTCGACGTCCGTCGTGTGGGTGACCGAACTCGGCCGCATCAGACGGGCCTTGACGACCCGTTCGGGGTGGTCGGTGCGGAAGGTCGCGCGGTGGTGCCGGTCCAGGGTCTCCGGACCGTCCTGCAGTACGGGCCTCTTGCTGCCGTTCTTGTGCAGCGCGGGCGGGGTGAAGATCTCCATGCGCTGCTCGAAGTGGCCCAGTTTGGTGTTGGCCTGGTCGTCGAAGAGCGGGTCGGAGCCGAAGGTGACGACTCTGCCGTCGGGCAACAGCAGTGCCTCGGAGTGGTAGTTGCGGCCGACCATCGGAGCGGCGGCCTCGCGGAAGGCGTTGCCCTTCGGGTCGTAGAACTGCGCCTTGAAGATGTTGCTGGCGCTGCGGCCCCGGTAGTCCGAGGAGCCGTTGGTGGTGAAGACCGAGTCGTCCGGCATGATCACGCTGTTCAAGTACCGGGTGCCCTGGGGGAGGTTGGGGCCGTCCTTGAAGACGGGGCTGTCCTGCTTGAGGTCGACCACGGCGGTGCGCGGGGTCGACTTCTTGGACTCGCCGACACCTCCGCCGCCGAGGATCATCACCTTCTGGTCCTGTGCGGGCGGCAGGAGGAGCGAGGACGAGGTCTCGGTCTCGTCGGGGTCGCGCAGCCCCGCGACCTTGGTGAACTTGTTGGTCTTCAGGTCCCAAAGTCCGGCCTCGCGGCCCTTGTTGGCGGGTCCGTACCCGGCGTTGGAGGCCGGGTAGAAGAGCTTGCCGCCCTTGGTGAGGAAGAGGGCCGGGTAGGTGGGGAAGTAGCGCTTGGGGCCCGGGGTCCACTTCTTGGTCTTCGGGTCGTAGATCTCGTTGTCGCCCTGGTCGATGACGCCGACGTCGTCGAGGCCGGAGACGGCGAGGACGCGGCCGTCGTCGAGGCCGACGAGGGTCGGGTACCAGCGGGCCTTCTCCATCGGGTCGACGGGGATGTACCGCTCGGCCCTGGGGTCGAACTCGTAGGCGGCGCGGATGCCTTGGTAGTCCTGCTTCTCCAGGGTGATCTTCTCGGAGAGGCCGTACGTGTTGTTCGCGTCCTTGCCCTTGAGGCCGACGATGTCGTACTGGGCCTGGCTCTCGGTGACCGACATCGGACCCGGTTCGGCGGCCTCGACGAAGACGCGGACCTCGCTCGCGGTGACCTTGGTCTGCCAAGGCTGCATCGCGCCACGGGCGTTGTACGTGACCTTGAACTCGCGCTTGGCCTTGGGCACGGTGACGTCGAACTTGGTGACGTAGTCGACGCCGGCCGGTGAGCGGAAGCGGGTGCCCTTCTTCAGGAACATCGCCTTGTTGGGGCTCTCGTTCTTGACGCGCATTCCGCCGCCGGCCCGCTTCACCTCGCCGTCGAGGCGCTCGTAGCGGGCGGTGCCGCCGGCCACCAGGAGGTTGCCGCTGGGGAGTTGGCTGTGTCCGCCGCAGAAGAAGTCGACCGGGGTCGGGATCTTCTTGAAGGTGTTGGCCTTCGGGTCCCACAGGACGGTGTCGAAGGACCCGGCGTTGAACTTCTTCTGCTCGTTGCCGGAACCGGCGACGATCAGCACCTTGCCGGTGTGCAGGAGCGAGGCGTGGATGGCGTTGGTGCGGTACTCCTTCGGGATGTCGATCTGGTCCCAGGAGCCGTACTTGGCCATGTACTCGGGCCGCGTGATCTTGTACTCGTGGTACTGCTCGCCGGCGAAGTCGAGGGCGGCCGGGGCGTTGAGACCGGCCAGGACGGCGACGCCGCCGATGCCGAGGACGGTCTTCCTGGTTCTCTGGGACGGCTGGAAGGCCATGGTCTAGTTACCCCCTGTCGTGGTGCGGGAGACGGACGGACCGGCCCCGGTGGTGGCGAGAGCGGGCTCGGCGGTGTCGACGGCGCGTGCCCCGCCGAGCAGCGACCGGCGTTCCCGGCGCTCCTTGAGCAGCGAGCCGGTCCACACCCCGAGCGGCGCCAGCGAGATCACCATGGCGAGGACGGCCCAGGTGCGCATGGCCGCGTGGGTGTGGTCGAGGACGACCGAGGCGGCCAGCGAGGTCGCCAGGAGAATCGCCCAGAAGAGATGGATGCGGAAGGTCATCACCCGGTCCGGGCTGGCGTCGCCGCCCTTGGGGGTCACGACGAACCGGCTCGGCCGACGGATCAGCGCCTCGCCGAACGACTTCAGATAGATCGGCGCGGAGAGCGCCGACATCGCCATACCCGCCAGACCGCCGGACCCTTCGGGCTCGTGCGGGGAGACGTTGTGCCGCCGGTTCCAGAGATAGAGCCCGATCTGCAGGGCCGCGGCATCGCTGTAGAGCATCAGCCACACGGACGCGGCGACCTGCGTGCCGGAGGCCCCGAACCACAGGAAGAGGAAGCAACTCATGATCCCCAGCAGCCAGTTGACGGCCGTCATCGGGTAGTAGACGAGCATCAGCGTGTACGAGAACAGCCGCCCCGGCGGCATCGTGAACGGCGCCTTCCAGTACTGCTTGATGAGCGTCTCGTACGTACCGCGCGACCATCGCATCTGCTGCGTGAAGAAGTCGGTCCAGGAGGCCGGCCCCTCCCCCACGGCGAGCACGTCGGGGGTGTAGACGGACCGCCAGTGCGTACGGGTCAGGGGATTGCGGTGCCGGTGGAGTTCGAACCCGGTGGCCATGTCCTCGGTGATGGAGTCGTACAGCCCGCCGATCTGCTTGACGGCGGCGATCCGTACGACGTTGTTGGTGCCGACGAACATGGGGGCGCGGTAGCGGTTGCCGGCGCGCTGGATCAGCGCGTGGAAGAGGAACTGCTGCGACTCCGCGGCCTTGGTGACGGGGTTGTGGTAGTTCCCGTACACCTGCGGCCCCACGACGAAGGCGACGTCCGGGTCCCGGAAGTAACCCATCATCCGCTCAAGGAAGTTGGGGAGCGGCACGTGGTCGGTGTCGACGGAGGCGAAGAACTCGTAGTCGCCGCCGTGCATCGCGATCCAGGCGTTGTAATTCCCGTGCTTCGTACGGGCCTTGTGGACACCCTTGGGGCGGTTCCACTCGGGAACTCCGTGCCGCGTGAAGTGCCGTACGCCCAACTCGGCGCACAGCGCCTTGGCTTGCTCGTCGTCACCTTCGTCGAGGAGCCAGACGTCGACGGGTCCGGTGTGGGTCACCTCGACCGCGCCTTCGAGGGTGGCGCGGACCATGGAGAGGGGTTCCTTGCCCGGGACGTACGTCGTGAGGAAGGCGACGCGGGTGCCGGGGGCGGCGACGACCGGGATCGGGTCACGGGCGACCAGCGTGGCGTGGGCGACGGAGGCGACGTTGACGACCATGAACAACTCGATGAGGCCGATGGCTATCAGCATCGTGACGTCCAGCCCGACCATCCACTCCTGACCGCCCTCGCGCTCCACCCAGTGGGAGGGCCAGACGAGATAGACGAGCAGGGCGGCGGTGAGCACCGGGGCGAGGCTCATCAGGAGGACCGCGCGTATTCGGTGCGGCTCGCGCGAGAGGAGCGAGGTGTACTGCACCTGGTACGACGCACCGGACGGCTCGGTGAGCGGTCCGGCCAGTCGGCTGTAGGTGTCGTAGTCGTAGCCCTCCGGCCGCACAGCGCCCTCCAATGATTGAGGAGTGATCGACGCCCGGGTACCGAGGAACGGTTGGGTTCCGAAGATCGACCGGGCCGATACCCACACACAAGTGGAGATAGAGGGGCGTGTCGAACTGGGTGCGTCCAGGTGGGTGGGGAGTTGACTCCGGCGGCGGAACCCCGCCCGACGAGCGGCTCGGCGAGAATGCCGCCGTTGGTGATCTCCGGCGCTCCGAAAGGCATCCGCATGTACGACACCGCCGACCACATCGCCGAGACCTACGCGCTCGGCACCGGACCGTGGACGTTGACGCCCGTCACCCGGGGCGCGCTGGGCCAGATCTGGAAGCTGTCCGGCAACGGTTCCTCGTGGGCCGTCAAGGAACTCCTCTTCGACTGCGACGAGGACCAGGTCCGCCGGGAGGCCGCGTTACGGGAGGTCTCGGAGAGGCTGGGCATCGCGTCGCCGCGGCTGATGCCGAATCGGGAGGGAGCGCCCGTCTCGCACCTAGCCTCCGGCTCCGGCTCCGGCTCCGGCTCCGGCTCCGGCTCCGAGCCTTCCGCCGGCTCTCACATCAAGCTGTACGACTGGATCGACGGCACCCCCGCGGACGTGTCCGACCCTGACGTCCTGGACTGGTTCGGGCGGACCATGGCGCTGCTGCACAGGGCGGGCGAGGGCGCGAGCAGGACGCCGGGTCCCTGGTACGAGCGGTGCCCGGAGGACGCCGAGTGGAAGGAACTGCACGGGAAGGTGCGGCGGGCGGAGATGCCGTGGGCGGATGCGCTGGGCCGGTTCATCGCCACCTCCGCAAGGGAGTTGGCGCACTGGGTGACCCCGTCCGACCCCGGCGACCTGGTGACGTCCCACCTCGATCTGCAACCCCAGAACGTCCTGGTCGGCCCGGACGGTCCCGTTCTCCTCGACTGGGACAACGCCGGATCCGCTTCGGCGGAACGGGAGTTGGCCCGCGCCCTGTTCGTGTGGTCGGGCGGGAACGAGGGGGACGTGGAGGCCGGCGTGCGCGTGGCGCGGGCCTATCGGGGTGCCGGGGGGCGTGCCGTCGTACAGGGTCCGCAGTCGTTCTCGATGCTCTTCGCTACCGCGCTGAACTACGTACGGGTACAGGCCGAGTGCGCGATCGACCCTACGGTGACGGCCGCGCAGAGGGCGTTCGGGAGCGGACAGGTTGTCGCGTCCCTGGGGTGCGTGCCGGGGCCGGCGGTGGTGTCGCGGTTGAGTGCGGCGTTGGAGCGGGTGCGGTGACCGACTTCGTGACTGCGGTGGGGAGTTGAGGGTGCCGGTTCTGGTGTCGGTGTGGGGTGCGGCTCCCGGCGTCGGCAAGTCGACGCTGTGCGCCGGGCTGGCCCGGTCGCTCGCCGGTGCGGGGCTGCGGGTGGATCACTTCCGCGAGGAGGAGATCCTGAGCCGTCCTCAATTCGCCGCGGTGGCCGAGGAGTTCGGGGCGACGGGAGCTGTCGGTCTGGAAACGCTGGTCGCGGCGACGGAGCGGTTCGTCGCCTCGGTTCTGGCGCGCGGCGACGACGTGGTGATCGCGGACGCGCTGGTGCCGTTCGTGCCGACGTTGCTGGCGATGGGGCACGGTGATGAGGCGGTCGACGCGTTCATGGCCGATCTCACGGGCGTGCTGGCGCCGGTCCGCCCGGTCGTGGTCTTCCTCGACGGGGACGCCGGGGCCGCGCTGTCCCGCGCCGGGGAGCGGGAGGGGCCGGAGTGGCTCGACTGGTACGTCGGCAAGCTCGCCGCGTACGAGGTGAGCCCGCCCGTGTCGGACCTCGCGTCGGCGGTGACGTACCTGCGGCGCGAACGTGCGGTGACGCTCGACGTGGTGCGCCGGCACGGGTGGGGGCCGGTCGTGGTGGACCGAGCGGATGAGCCGACTCCGGGTGAGGTGCTGGGGGTGGCCGGGCAGGGCCTCGGACCCTGGCTCCCCCGACCCCTCCGGCTCTCCTGACCCGACCCGCCCGGCAACGCTCGCGCTACTCCGCGAGGTGTCGCTCGACCGTCTCCACCTTGGACGTGAGGCCGTCCGTCACGCCGGGGCGGATGTCCGCCTTGAGGACCACGGAGACGCGCGGGGCGCGGGCCTCGACCGCGGCTACCGCGCGCTTGACCACGTCCATCACCTCGTCCCACTCCCCCTCGATGCTGGTGAACATCGCGTCGGTGCGGTTGGGCAGGCCGGACTCGCGGACCACGCGGACGGCGTCGGCGACGTACTCCCCCACGTCCTCGCCGACACCGAGCGGCGTCACTGAGAAGGCGACGATCATGCGTTCACGATCCCTTCCTGGCGGGCGCGGGAGGCGATGACCGCGTTCTCGGCCTCGCGCTTGAGCTTGCGCTCGGCGAAGAAGCCGCCGGTGGGCAGCACGGAGAGGACGAAGTAGAAGGCCGCGGTCTTCGCGCCCCACTTGGTGCGGTTCCAGGCGTCGGCCCAGAAGAGGACGTAGAGGACGAAGAGGACACCGTGGACCATGCCCATCACGGGCACCGCGTTGAAGTCCGTGGTCCGCTTCAGCACCGAGCAGACGAGCAGCAGGAGGAAGGACACGGCCTCGGGGGCCGACACCAGGCGGAGGCGGCGGATGGCGGTGGCGGTCTTGATGTCCACAGGTCACCTTCGGTGAGGGAGACGTCCACAGTTTGTGAACGCGAGCACAAACGTTCACCCATTGTGGCAAACGGCTGCGCGCGCCGAGACTGGGGGTCCGCCGCGGACCCCGATACCGATGCCGATACCGATGCCCGGGAGTACCTGTGCAGTTCGTCTTCTTCATGACCCTGCCCGGGTTGGTGGTCCTCCTGACCGCGCTCGCCTTCCTCGACCAGCTGCTCCTGAAGATGGGCCGCGCCGGAATGCTCCCCTGGCGGAACGCCGGACGGCAGGGGCAGATATCCGCGACCGGGTTCGAGCAGCTGCACGCGAGCCTCTCGCCGGGCAAGCAGACCGAGCTGAAGGAACGCCAGAGCGCGCTGGTGATGCGGGACGACGAGGAGGACGGGGCGCCGCCCTGGTCCACGGTCGACCTGCGCGCGGGGACCGCGGTCATCCGGCTGAACGCGAACGCGCCCCGCGACACACCGTAGCCCGCCCTTAGGGGGCAGGTCAGGGTCGTTCTCCACCCACGGGCCCTGTCCTCAACCGCGCCCCTGCGGTTACCTTCGCACCGTGGCGATGTTTCGACTCCAGGGCAGCAAGGTGCTCGCCGTCGACATGACCGGGGACGCCGTGAAGGCGAAGAACGGCTCGATGGTCGCGTACGACGGGCAGATGGCCTTCAAGAAGATGAGCGGCGGCGGTGAGGGCATCCGGGGGATGGTGACCCGGCGGCTCACCGGTGAGCAGATGACGGTGATGGAGGTGAGGGGGCAGGGGACCTGCTGGTTCGCGGACCGGGCGTCCGAGATCAACCTCGTGAGTCTCCAGGGGGACAAGCTGTACGTCGAGTCGAGCAACCTGCTCGCGACCGACGCGGGGCTGCACACCGGGACGACCTTCACCGGTCTGCGCGGCGCCTCGCAGGGCAACGGGCTGTTCACGACGACCGTAGAGGGTCACGGCCAGGCGGCGATCATGTCGGACGGCCCGGCCGTCGTGCTCCGGGTGAGCCGGCAGTACCCGCTGACCGTCGACCCCGGCGCGTACATCGCGCACCAGGGAAATCTGCAGCAGTCCTTCCAGTCCGGTGTGACCTTCCGCACGCTCTTCGGGGAGGGCGGCGGCGAGGCCTTCCAGATCCGCTTCGAGGGCGACGGACTTGTCTACGTCCAGCCCAGCGAGCGGAACACGATCGCGGGGGACGTGTGACATGGCGTTCACCGAGATCAACTCGAAGATGATCCAGGCGACCGTCATGCCGGGCCAGCGGCTGTTCAGTCAGCGCGGCGCGATGCTCGCCTACAAGGGCGACGTCTCCTTCACCCCCAACATCCAGGGCGGCCAGGGCGGCGTCATGTCGATGATCGGGCGCCGGGTGGCGAACGAGGCGACTCCCCTGATGACCGTCGAGGGCAGCGGCACCGTGATGTTCGGTCACGGCGGCCACCACATCCAGATCATCAACCTCACCGGCGACACCCTCTACGTGGAGGCCGACCGCCTCCTCGCCTTCGAGGGCACCCTCCAGCAGGGCACGATGTTCATGGGATCGCAGGGCGGCGTCATGGGCATGGTCCGGGGCCAGGTCACCGGCCAGGGCCTGTTCACGACCACCCTCCAGGGGCAGGGCTCGGTCGCCGTGATGGCCCACGGCGGCGTCTTCGAGGTCCCGATCACCCCCGGCCGCCCCGTCCACGTCGACCCGCAGGCCTACGTCGCCCACCACGGCGACGTACGCAACAAGCTGTCCACGGCGCTCGGTTGGCGCGACATGGTGGGCCGGGGCTCCGGCGAGGCGTTCCAACTGGAGCTGAGCGGCAACGGCACGGTGTACGTCCAGGCCTCGGAGGAGAAGCTGTGACCACCTACCCGGGTGCCGGCGGCCCCACGATCCACGACCCGATGACCCTCCCGGTCGACGACAACGTCAACAAGTACACCTTCTGCGTGGAGCTCAAGGGGAGCCAGTGGTTCCTGCAGAAGGGGAAGATGATCGCCTACTACGGCTCGATGGAGTTCAACGGCATCGGTCATGGGCGACTCGACCGACTTGTCCGTACGTCCTTCCATTCGCCTCTGCACGCGAGCGACTGGGTCGTGGCGGAGGGCTCGGGCAAGATGCTGCTCGCCGACCGGGCCTTCGACGTCAATTCCTACGACCTCGAAGACGGCAACCTGACCATTCGCTCGGGCAACCTGCTCGCTTTTCAGCCAACTCTCGCTCTCAAGCAGTCGATCGTTCCCGGTTTTCTGACACTCATCGGAACCGGAAAGTTCGTGGCCGCCTCGAACGGCCCGGTGGTGTTCATGGAACCCCCGATCCGGGTCGACCCGCAGGCCCTCGTCGGCTGGGCCGACTGCCCCTCCCCGTGCCATCACTACGACCACGCGTACATGACCGGCCTGATGGGCGGTCTACGTGCGATGACAGGCATCGGCGGGGCCTCCGGGGAGGAGCACCAGTTCGAGTTCGTCGGCGCGGGCACGGTGCTGCTCCAGTCGTCCGAGGCGCTCATGGCCGAGCAGGCCACGGGGGCCGTCCCGCACGAACCCGGAGTACCCGGCGGGAGCGGGGCTCCCACAGGCCCCGCACAGCAAGCGGGCGCACCGCGCCTTCCCGGACAGCTGGGGGACCTCCAGCGGCGCTTCGGGCTGTGAGCGGTAGTCTGCGGAGTGTGACGTCGAACGTGTGCGCGCCGTCACGCCACCCTCACTAGTTCGCCTTTCAACATTTTAGGTAGACTTCATTCATGGAGACCGAGACGGCCACGCGCTGGCTGACCGATGAGGAGCAGTGCGCCTGGCGCACCCACCTGGAGGTCAACAGGCTGCTGACGTACCAACTCGAGAAGGACTTGCAGCCGTTCGGCCTGACGATGAACGACTACGAGATCCTGGTGAACCTCTCCGAGGCGGAGGACGTACGGCTGCGGATGAGCGACCTGGCGGCCGCCACCCTCCAGTCCAAGAGCCGCCTCTCGCACCAGATCACCCGCATGGAGAACGCGGATCTCGTCCGCCGGGAGAACTGTGAGTCGGACCGCCGGGGACTGTACGCGGTGCTGACCGAGCACGGCCTGGAGACGATGAAGAAGGTCGCGCCCCACCATGTGGCGTCCGTACGCCGCCACTTCATCGACCTCGTCACACCCGAGGGTCTGTCAGAACTCGACAAAACCCTGAAGCCGATCGCGGAACATCTGCGAGGGCAACGGGGACGCCCCTGACAGCAACGAGTCGAGCAGAGGCCGGAGTTCGCAAAGAGCTCCGGCCTCCTGCATCGCCCCTGCTTTTTTAGAGGCGCGGGGCTGTGTCAATTTGCGGCTCCGCCGCGTGGGCGCGACCAGCCACGACGAGCCGGCAGACACGACACAACCCCCGCACCCCCCGCCACCACCCCGGCGACCAAGAAACAAATCCCCAACGGCAGCCGCCCAACAAGCAGCCCCGTCAGCACCGACCCACCCGAACTCCCCGCATTCACCGCCATGTTGACCCACGCCCCCGCCTGAGTCCGCGCCTCCGGCGCCGCAGTCTCGTCGGCGAGCAGGTACGCGGTGGTCAACGCCGGCGCCACAAAGAACCCCGCACACCCCACCGCCACGGTGAGTGACCACACCCCCGAGGCAAACCCCGCCGCGGCCAACGCCACCCCGAGCCCCAACGCCGCCCCCGAAAGCCGAACCCGCGCGGCCGTGCGCCAGTTCACCGCCCCGTTCAGCAGCCCACCCACCGCACTGCCCGCCGACAGCGCGGCCAGCACCCAGGGCACGACGTCATCGCCGTACCCCCGCTGCTCCACGAACGCCATCACCAACAAGTAGACGGCACTCAACGCGAGCCCCATCCCGCCGGCCACGACGACCGGCCCGAGCAGCCCGCGAACCCTGGAAAGCCTCAACTTCCGCTCGGCGCCCGCAGATACGCGTACACCGGACAGCGCCGGTGACATGACGAAGGCGAACGCCCCGGTCACGATCAGAGCCGCGCTGAGCAGGACCCCGGCAGCCGGTGGAGCGAAACTGAGCACACCGCCGACCGCCAACGGGCCGATGACGTACAGGAGTTCCTCGGCGACGCCGTCGAGGCTGTACGCGCGCTGCAACAGCCCACGGTCGCCGACGAGTTCGGCCCACACGGAGCGCATGGTGGGTCCAAGCGGGGGCGCGCACATGCCCGTCAGCGCGGCCACCGTTCCGAGCACCACTTCTGGCGTCCCGGGGCTCCAGGTCACCGCCGCGAGGACGCACAGGAGACCGCCGTAGAGCGTCGCCATAGGCAGGAGGGCGCGGCGGGGGCCGTGGCGGTCGACCAGGGCCGCGCGCAGGGGCAGCAGGAGGACGGTCGCGGCCCCGAAGACGGCCATGACCGTGCCGGCCGCCGCGTAGGAGCCGGTGGCGCGGACGACCGCGAGCAGCACCGCCGGCGAGACCATGCCGTACGAGAGCCGGCCGACGAGGGCGGCGGCGAACGTGCGCCGGGCGTACGGGACTTGGAGCACGGCGGCATACGAAGGGCACGCCGAAGTCGGCGTGGAAGAAGGCGCGGACATGCGAGATGTTCCTCAACTGGAGGCAGGAGAAAGGGACGCCTGTGCGCCGCGCGACGACGATGCGATCCGGTACAACGCAAAGCGGTGCGATGCAGTGCAATGCGATGTGGTCGCTGCCGTGCGCGGGCCGGGCGGCCCTATGCCAAGAGAAGGAACATGCGGTCAACGTACCAACGGGACACGGCCGTTGACCATCGAATTAGCCCTCCGTAATGCCCGCGATCAACTCGTCCGCCGCCCGGTACGGGTCCAGTTCGCCCGCCACGATCCGCTCCGCGAGCGCGCTCAGGCGGCGGTCTCCGTGCAGGTCCCCGATGCGGGCGCGCAGGGCCGTGACCGCGATGGTCTCGACCTCGCGGGCGGCTCGGGCCGCGCGGCGCTCCGCGAGGACGCCGTGCTCCTCCATCCACGCCCGGTGCTTCTCCAGGGCCTCCACGACCTCGTCGATGCCCTCGGCGCGGGAGGCGACCGTCTTGACGATCGGGGGGCGCCAGTCGCCGGGGCCGCGGGACTCGCCGAGGCCGAGCATGTGGTTCAGCTCGCGGGCGGTCGCGTCGGCGCCGTCGCGGTCGGCCTTGTTGACGACGTAGACATCGCCGATCTCCAGGATTCCCGCCTTCGCCGCCTGGATGCCGTCGCCCATCCCCGGGGCCAGGAGGACGACCGATGTGTCCGCCTGGGAGGCGATCTCCACCTCCGACTGGCCGACCCCGACCGTCTCGACCAGGATCACGTCGCAGCCCGCCGCGTCGAGGACGCGGATCGCCTGCGGGGCCGACCAGGCGAGGCCGCCGAGGTGGCCGCGGGTGGCCATCGAGCGGATGTAGACGCCCGGGTCGGAGGAGTGGTCCGACATGCGGACCCGGTCGCCGAGCAGGGCGCCGCCCGAGAACGGCGAGGACGGGTCGACGGCCAGGACGCCGACCCGCCTGCCCTGCTTGCGGTACGCCGTGACCAGCGCGGAGGTCGAGGTCGACTTGCCCACGCCCGGCGATCCGGTGAGGCCCACGACGTAGGCCCCGCCGGTCAACGGTGCGAGCGTCGCCATGACCTCCCTGAGCTGGGGGGACGCCCCCTCCACCAGGGAGATCAGCCGGGCCACGGCCCGCGGCCGGCCTTCCCTGGCCTGGGCCACCAGCGAGGCGACGTCCTCCATCACAGCTCCGTTCCTAGAGATATCCGTACGACATGCTCAGGCCTTGGGTACCCGCACGATCAGCGCGTCACCCTGACCGCCGCCGCCGCACAGCGCCGCCGCGCCGACCCCGCCACCGCGCCGCTTGAGCTCCAGGGCCAGGTGCAGCACCAGGCGGGCGCCCGACATGCCGATGGGGTGGCCCAGGGCGATGGCCCCGCCATTGACGTTCACCTTTTCCGTGGACACCCCGAGGTCCTTCATTGACTGCACGGCCACGGCGGCGAAGGCCTCGTTGATCTCGATCAGGTCGAGGCTCTCGACCTCCAGGCCCTCCTTCTTCAGGGCGTGCAGGATCGCGTTGGACGGCTGCGACTGGAGGGAGTTGTCGGGTCCCGCCACATTTCCGTGGGCGCCGATCTCGGCGATCCACTCCAGGCCCAGCTCCTGCGCCTTGGTCTTGCTCATCACGACCACGGCCGCCGCACCGTCCGAGATCTGCGATGCGGTACCGGCGGTGATCGTGCCGTCCTTGGTGAACGCCGGGCGCAGCTTGCCCAGCGACTCGACCGTGGTCTCCGCGCGGATGCCCTCGTCCTTGCTGAAGACGACCGGCTCGCCCTTGCGCTGCGGGATCTCGACGGGGGTGATCTCGGCCTCGAAGACGCCGTTCTGCTGCGCGGCCGCCGCCCGCTGGTGGGACAGGGCGGCGATCTCGTCCTGCTCGGGGCGGGCGATGCCGAGCCGCGTGTTGTGCTTCTCCGTGGACTCGCCCATCGCGATGTTCTCGAAGGCGTCGGTCAGGCCGTCGTGGGCCATCGCGTCGAGCATCTCGATCGCGCCGTACTTGTATCCCTCGCGGGACTTGGGGAGCAGGTGGGGGGCGTTGGTCATGGACTCCTGGCCGCCCGCGACGACGATCTCGAACTCACCTGCACGGATGAGCTGGTCGGCGAGCGCGATGGCGTCGAGGCCCGAGAGGCAGACCTTGTTGATGGTGAGCGCGGGGACGCTCATGGGGATGCCCGCCTTGACGGCGGCCTGGCGTGCCGGGATCTGCCCTGCCCCGGCCTGGAGCACCTGGCCCATGATCACGTACTGCACCTGGTCGCCACCGATACCCGCACGGTCGAGGGCGGCCTTGATCGCGAAGCCGCCGAGATCGGCTCCGGAGAAGGACTTCAGGGAGCCCAGCAGGCGTCCCATGGGCGTCCGGGCGCCCGAGACGATCACCGAGGTCGTGCTGTTCGTTCCAGACATGAGGTGCGATCCCCTTCCAGCGTGTTTCAGCTGAGGAGTGAACGAGGGTTTACTTGAAATGTACTGAGCGGTAGTCCACCCCGTCATCGGGCCGTCGGTGTGATCGCGCGCACGTTGCGTAACCATCGCGCGAGCGCTGCACTACATACATGCTGACGCGAATCGACCACATCGGGATCGCCTGCTTCGACCTCGACAAGACAGTCGAGTTCTACCGGGCCACGTACGGCTTCGAGGTGTTCCACTCCGAGGTCAACGAGGAGCAGGGCGTACGCGAGGCCATGTTGAAGATCAACAACACGGACGACGGCGGTGCCTCCTACCTCCAGCTCCTCGAACCGACCCGCGAGGACTCCGCCGTAGGAAAGTGGCTGGCGAAGAACGGGGAGGGTGTCCACCACATCGCCTTCGGTACGGCGGACGTCGACACGGACTCCGAGGACATCCGGGGCAAGGGCGTACGCGTTCTGTACGAGGAGCCCCGGCGCGGCTCCATGGGGTCACGGATCACGTTCCTGCATCCAAAGGATTGCCATGGCGTACTGACAGAACTGGTCACTTCGGCGCCTGTTGAGTCACCTGAGCACTGACCCGCGTACATATGGGCCGGTAGGGTTGGGGTCGGTCGTCGCTCGCAACCAGGGCGACCGCATGCCGGGGTCCGGGTTTCGGGGGGCGAGCGTCGGGCAGCAGCCCATGCTCCGTCGTTGATCTGACACCATTCCCCGGGAGCACCGTCCGGCGGATGGACGGGGCTCGTTGGAGTAAACCGCGACCAGGGGACGGATGGGACCGCGCAGTGCGGGGCTACGAACGCCAGGAGCGAGAGCCGGCGGCTGACGTCGACCACCTCTCTCGGTTCGAGGCCGAGATGGAGCGGCTGAAGACCGAGCGGGAAAAGGCGATCCAGCATGCCGAGGACCTCGGCTACCAGGTCGAGGTGCTGCGCGCCAAGCTGCACGAGGCGCGCCGCACCCTCATGTCCCGACCGGCTTACGACGGCGGTGACATCGGCTACCAGGCCGAGCAGATGCTTCGTAATGCCCAGGTCCAGGCCGACCAGTTGCGGCAGGACGCCGAGCGGGAGCTGAGCCAGGCCCGCGCGCAGACCCAGCGCATCCTCCAGGAGCACGCCGAGCAGGCCGCGCGCCTCCAGGCGGAGCTGCACACGGAGGCCGTGACCCGGCGCCAGCAGCTCGACCAGGAGCTGGCCGAGCGCCGGCAGACCGTCGAGTCGCACGTCAACGAGAACGTGGCGTGGGCCGAGCAGCTCCGCGCCCGCTCCGAGTCGCAGGCCCGCCGTCTCGTGGACGAGTCGCGGGCCGAGGCCGACCAGGCCCTGGCCGCCGCCCGCGCCGAGGCCGAGCGGGTCGCCACCGAGGCCCGCCAGCGGCTGGAGATCGACGCCGAGACGGCCCGCGCGGAGGCCGAGCAACTCCTGCGCCGTGCCCGCACGGACGCCGAGCGGCTGCTGAACGCGGCTTCCTCGCAGGCCCAGGAGGCCACCGACCACGCCGAGCAGCTGCGCAGCTCCACGGTCAACGAGTCGGATTCCGCCCGCCGTCAGGCCACCGAAATGAGCCGGGCCGCCGAGACCCGCATGGCCGAGGCCGAAACCTCACTGCGTGAGGCGCGCCTGGAGGCGGAGAAGGTCCTCTCCGAGGCCAAGGAGGCCGCCGCCAAGGCCCTCGCGAGCGCCGAGTCGGCCAACGAGCAGCGCACGCGGACGGCGAAGGAGCAGGTCGCCCGGCTGGTGACGGAGGCCACCAAGGAGGCCGAGTCCACCAAGTCGGACGCCGAGCAGGTCGTCGCCGAGGCGCAGGCCAAGGCCGACAAGATCGTCGCGGAGGCCGAGGAGAACGCCCGCAGCCTCACCGCCGAGGAGACCGCCTCCCAGCTCGCGAAGGCCGCCCGTACCGCCGAGGACGTGCTCGACAAGGCGTCCGAGGAAGCCAAGAACACCACGAAGGCCGCCACCGAGGAGGCCGAGCGGATCCGCTCCGAGGCGGAGGCCGAGGCCGACCGGCTGCGCGCCCAGGCGCACGACATCGCCGAGGGGCTCAAGGGCGCGGCGAAGGACGACACCAAGGAGTACCGGGCCAAGACGGTCGAGCTGCAGGAGGAGGCGCGCCGGCTGCGCGGCGAGGCCGAGCAGCTGCGCGCCGACGCGGTCGGCGAGGGCGAGCGCATCCGCGCCGAGGCCCGCCGCGAGGCCGTCCAGCAGATCGAGGAGGCGGCCAAGACCGCCGAGGAACTGCTGTCGAAGGCCCGTGTCGACGCCGACGAGCTGCGTCAGACCGCCGCCACGGACAGCGAGAAGGTCCGCACCGAGGCCATCGAGCGCGCCACCACGCTGCGCCGCCAGGCCGAGGAGACCCTCGACCGCACCCGCAAGGAAGCGGAGCGGCACCGCTCGGAGGTCATCGAGCAGTCCGAGGGCATCAAGGCCGACGCCGAACAGGCCGCGCGCGACCTGCGCGACGAGACCGAGCGGGCCATAGAGGCACGCCGCGAGGAGGCCGCCGAGGGCCTGAGGCGGCTGCACACGGAGACCGAGGAGCGGCTCGCCGCTGCCGAGCAGGCACTCATCGACGCCCGCGAGGAGGCCGAGCGGATCCGCCGCGAGGCGGCCGAAGAGACCGAGCGACTGCGCGGCGAGGCCGCCGACCGCATCCGCTCCCTCCAGGCGCAGGCCGAGACGGAGGCCGACCGGCTGCGCAACGAGGCCGCGGGCGACGCGTCCGCCTCGCGCGCCGAGGGCGAGGCCATCGCCGTACGCCTGCGGTCCGAGGCGTCGGCCGAGGCCGAGCGGCTGAAGACCGAGGCGCAGGACACCGCCGACCGGGTCCGCGCGGAGGCGCAGGCCGCCGCCGAGCGGCTGGCCACGGAGGCGTCGGAGACGCTGGCCGCCGCCCAGGAGGAGGCCGTACGACGTCGTCGTGAGGCCGAGGAGCTGCTCGGGTCGGCCCGTGAGGAGGCCGGGCAGGAGCGCGAGCAGGCCCGCGAGCAGAGCGAGGAGCTGCTGGCCTCGGCGCGCAACCGCGTCGAGGAGGCACAGGGCGAGGCCGTACGGCTGGTCGAGGAGGCCGACCGGCGTGCCACCGAGATGGTGTCGGGCGCCGAGCAACACGCCCAGCAGGTACGGGAGTCGGTCGCCGGGCTGCACGAGCAGGCGCAGGAGGAGATCTCCGGGATCAGGTCGGCCGCCGAGCACGTGGCGGACCGCACCCGGCGCGAGGCGCAGGAGGAGGCGGACCGGGTCCGCGCCGACGCGTACAGCGAGCGGGAGCGGGCCACCGAGGACGCCAACCGCGTCCGGCGCCGGGCGGCCGAGGAGACGGACGCCGCCAAGGCCCTTGCGGAGCGCACCGTTTCGGACGCGATCGCGGAGTCCGAGCGGCTGCGGTCGGAGTCGGCCGAGCACGCCCAGCAGGTGCGCACCCAGGCGTCGGACACGATCGCGCAGGCCGACCAGGACGCGGCGCGGGCCCGGGCGGACGCCCGCGAGGACGCCAACCGGATCCGTTCGGACGCGGCGACGCAGGCCGACACCCTCATCACCGAGGTGACGGCGGAGGCGGAGCGGCTCCAGACGGAGACGATCAACGAGGCCGAGCGGGTGCGGTCGGAGGCCGTGGCCAAGGCCGAGAAACTCATCTCGGACGCGACCGGGGACGCGGAGCGGCTGCGTGCCGAGGCCGCCGACACGGTGGGGTCCGCGCAGCAGCACTCCGAGCGGATCCGCAGCGAGGCCGCACGCCTCAAGGCGGAAGCGGCGGCGGACGCCGAGCGGGTCACCTCGGCGGCGCGCGAGGAGTCCGAGCGGATGCTGGACGAGGCCCGCAAGGAGGCCAACAAACGGCGCTCCGAGGCGGCCGAGCAGGTCGACACCCTCATCACGGAGACCGCGGCCGAGGCCGACAAGCTGCTCAGCGAGGCCCAGCAGCAGGCGCAGAAGACGACGGCGGACGCCGAGGCGCAGGCCGACTCCATGGTCGGCGCGGCCCGCAGCGAGGCCGACCGGCTGGTGTCCGAGGGCACGGTCGAGGGCAACTCCCGGGTGGAGCAGGCCCGTACGGACGCGGACGAGCTGCTCATCGGCGCGCGCCGGGACGCCACCGCCATAAGGGAGCGGTCCGAGGAACTGCGCGACCGCATCACCATCGAGATCGAGAACCTGCACGAGCGGGCCCGCCGTGAGTCCGCCGAGACGATGAAGTCGGCCGGCGACCGCTGCGACGCGCTCATCAAGGCCGCGGAGGAGCAGCTCGGCAAGGCGCAGGCGAAGGCCAAGGAGCTGGTCTCGGAGGCCAACTCCGAGGCGGGCAAGGTCCGTATCGCCGCCGTGAAGAAGGCCGAGGGTCTCCTCAAGGAGGCCGAGCAGAAGAAGTCCACGCTGATCCGCGAGGCGGAGGAGCTGAAGGCGGAGGCGATCCGCGAGGCCCGCCGCACGGTCGAGGAGGGCAAGCGCGATCTGGAGGTGCTGGTGCGCCGCCGCGAGGACATCAACGCCGAGATCTCCCGTGTCCAGGACGTCCTGGAAGCGTTGGAGTCTTTCGAGGCCCCGACAGTGGCCAAGGACGGCGGGGTCAAGGCGGGAGTCACCGCGGGCGCAACTCGTTCGGGTGGCAAGTCCGTTGAAGGCTAGGAAAGGCTGGGAGCCTCCTGTGAGGTTCGGGCGTTCTGAGGCCTTTGACCCGGTCTTTGGCAAGCGGTCCGACGGTTAGCCACTCAAAAGGGGTGTCATTCTCCAGATCAAACACGCATCCGCTCGATGACACACCGCTTCGGCCCCTAGGATTCCCCCTATCACCTCACCGGTCTCATTCGACAGGAACCCCATGAGCGACACTTCCCCCTACGGCTTCGAGCTTGTGCGGCGTGGGTACGACCGCGCTCAGGTGGACGAACGCATCTCGAAGCTCGTCTCCGACCGTGACAGCGCTCTGGCCCGTATCACTGCTCTCGAAAAGCGCATCGAGGAGCTCCACCTCGAAACGCAGAACGCCGCGGCCCAGGTAAGCGACGCAGAGCCGTCGTACGCCGGTCTCGGCGCGCGGGTCGAGAAGATCCTCCGCCTCGCCGAGGAAGAGGCCAAGGACCTGCGCGAGGAGGCACGGCGCGCGGCCGAGCAGCACCGCGAACTCGCGGAGTCCGCTGCTCAGCAGGTCCGCAACGACGCAGAATCGTTCGCTGCGGAGCGCAAGTCCAAGGCGGAGGACGAGGGCGTCCGGATCGTCGAGAAGGCCAAGAGCGACTCCGCCCAGCTGCGTGGCGAGGCCCAGAAGGACGCGCAGCAGAAGCGCGAGGAGGCCGACGCCCTCTTCGAGGAGACCCGCGCCAAGGCCGCGCAGGCCGCCGCCGACTTCGAGACGAACCTCGCCAAGCGTCGCGAGCAGTCCGAGCGCGACCTGGCGTCGCGTCAGCAGAAGGCGGAGAAGCGCCTCGCGGAGATCGAGCACCGCGCGGAGCAGCTCCGGCTGGAGGCCGAGAAGCTGCGCACGGACGCCGAGCGTCGCGCCCGTCAGACGGTGGAGACGGCTCAGCGCCAGGCCGAGGACATCGTGGCCGACGCGAACGCCAAGGCCGACCGCATCCGCTCGGAGTCCGAGCGCGAGCTGGCCGCCCTGACGAACCGTCGCGACAGCATCAACGCGCAGCTGACGAACGTGCGCGAGATGCTCGCCACGCTCACCGGTGCCGCGGTGGCCGCCGCGACCTCGCCGGTCGAGGACGAGCCGATCTCTCGTGGAGTTCCGGCTCAGCAGTCCCGGTAAGCACCGGTCAGTAGGTATGTGAACGCCGGCTGAGGCCCGCATTCCCTTCGGGGGTGCGGGCCTCAGCCGTGTCCCGGCCGTGTCTCAGCCGTGTCTGCCGTGTCCGGCGAGCAGGGGCAGGTACACGGCGTCCACGATCTCGACCAGGGCGGAGTCGGCGACCGGGTCGCGGGAGATGACCATCTCGTAACGCAGCAGCTGGGCGGGGACGGTGACGACCCGCCGGGGAAGGTCGGCGGTGGGGATCTCGCCCCGCCGCACGGCCCGCTGAAGCAGGGTCAGCAGGATGTCGTGCATGATCCCGAACACCTTCGGGTCCAGGTCGGGCGCCTCCGCCAGCAGGCCCCGGATGACGTCGGGCCCGATCTCCCGCTGCCGTACGACCATCAGCCGCAGCAGGGTCAGTACGTCCTCGCGCAGCTCCCCGGTGTCGGGGAGGTGGTCGGCGATGAAGCCGGTGCGGTGGGGCATGGCGGCCTTGACGAGTTCGGCGCGGTTGGGCCAGCGCCGGTAGAGGACCTGCTTGCCGGTGCGGGCGCGGGCCGCGACGCCCTCCATGGTGAGGCGGGCGTAGCCGACCTCGGCCAGCTCCTCCCATACGGCGTCCAGGATGTCGGCCTCCAGCGCGGCCCCGCGCCGCCGCGTCTGCTCTCCGGTCATCACCGGCACCTTCCACTTAGGAGACCTTGCGTCTCTTATCGGGCCCAGCCTATCGTGGCCCTTTAGAGACGCAGCGTCTCTAAAGGGGTTACCACCTTGTCCGACACCACCGTCCGCTCCTCCGAACACCTCGACCCGGCCGTCCGCAGGCTCGCCGACATCCTCGTGCTCGGCGCCCTCGCCCCGCTCCTCGACAGCACGATCGTCTCCATAGCCCTGCACACCCTGGGCCACGACCTGAACGCCTCCACGACGAGCCGATGGGGGTCCCCCCACGCCTTTAAGGCAGTGGGGGAGGGTCAGCACCGCATATCTCCTCACCCTCGCGACGGTCGTCCCGGTCTCCGGCTGGGCCGTCGAACGCTTCGACTCCCGGAGCGTCTGGCTCGGCGCGCTGACCCTCTTCCTCGCCGGGTCCCTGCTCTGCGGGCTCGCCTGGAACATCGGCTCGCTGATCGCCTTCCGGGTCGTCCAGGGCATCGGCGGCGGACTGCTGCTGCCCGTCCTGCAGACCCTGGTCATGCGAGCCGCCGGCGGTCGCAGCCTCGGCCGCCTGATGGCGGTGATCACCCTGCCCGCCATGGTCGTACCGATCCTCGGCCCGGTCGTCGGCGGCCTGATCGTCGGCCACCTCAGCTGGCGCTGGATCTTCTACGTCAACCTGCCCGTCTGCCTCCTGGCCCTCGCCCTGGCCTGGCGCGGCGTCCCGAAGGACACCCCGCGCCCCGGCCACCACCTGGACCTGACCGGCCTCCTGCTCCTCTCCCCCGGCCTCGCCACCCTGGTCTACGGCCTGTCCGAGACCGGCGTCGCCCGCGCGACGGCGGTCCCGGTGGGCGCCGTACTGATCGCCCTGTTCGCCCGTCACGCGCTGCGCGCCCGCGAACCCCTCGTCGATCTACGGCTGTTCCAGGACCGCGCGTTCGCCGTCTCCTCGGTGCTGACCTTCCTGAACGGGCTCGCCCTGTTCGGCGGGATGTTCCTGCTCCCCCTCTACTACCAACAGGCGCGCGGCGAGGGCGTGATCGCGGCCGGGCTGCTACTGGCGCCGCAAGAGCTGGGCAGTCTGCTGGCCCGGGCCACCGGACCGCTGACCGACCGGCTCGGGCCGCGCCCGGTCGCCGTGGCGGCCATGCTGCTGTGCGCGCTGGGCACCCTCCCCTTCCTTCTCCCGCGTCCCGGCGCCGCCCCGCTCCTCGTCGCCCTGGTCGTGCGGGGCCTCGGGGTGAGCGCGGCCAACATGGCGGTCATGGTGGGCGCGTACCAAGGTCTCGACCGCGCCCGTATCCCGCACGCGAGCACCACCGTCCGGATCGTGCAGCAGCTCGGCGGGTCCGTCGGCACCGCCGTACTGGCGACGGTCCTGGCGCACGGACACGGCGGCACGGCGTTCCCGCACGCGTTCGGCTGGGCCACCGCGTTCACCGTTGTTGCCTGCGGTGTCGGACTCTGTTTGCCCGTTCGGGTGGCATCCGCCGAACGCCCGTCTTAGCGTGGCCGCATGATCGAGCTCGACGGGCTGACCAAGCGGTACGGCGAGAAGATGGCGGTCAACAACCTCACCTTCGCCGTCAGACCCGGCATCGTCACGGGCTTCCTCGGCCCGAACGGCGCCGGCAAGTCGACGACGATGCGCATGATGCTCGGGCTCGACCGGCCGACCGCCGGTGACGTGCGCATCGACGGCCAGCGCTACGACCAGCTCAAGGACCCGCTGAAGTACATCGGCGCCCTCCTCGACGCCAAGGCCATGCACGGCGGGCGCAGCGCCTTCAACCACCTGCTGTGTCTCGCGCAGAGCAACGGGATCCCGAACAGCCGGGTGCACGAGGTGCTCGACACCGTCGGGCTCACGACGGTGGCGAAGAAGAAGGCCAAGGGGTTCTCGCTCGGCATGGGCCAGCGGCTCGGTATCGCGGGCGCGCTGCTCGGTGATCCGCGGATCCTGATGTTCGACGAGCCGGTCAACGGGCTCGACCCCGAGGGCATCCACTGGATCCGCAACCTGATGAAGTCCCTTGCCGGGCAGGGCCGTACGGTCTTCGTCTCCTCGCACCTGATGAGCGAGATGGCGCTGACGGCCGATCACCTCGTCGTCATCGGCCAGGGCCGGCTCCTCGCGGACACCTCCATGGCCGACTTCATCCAGCAGAACTCGCGGTCCTACGTCCGGATCCGCACCCCGCACCGCGAGCGGCTGCTCGACGTGCTGCACCAGACCGGGATCACCGTGGTCGAATCCGGCAACGGGACCCTTGAGGTCGACGGGAGCAGGTCCGAGCAGATCGGTGAGCTGGCCGCGGGGCACCAGATCACGTTGCACGAGCTGAGTCCCCAACAGGCCTCCCTGGAGGAGGCGTTCATGCAGTTGACCGCGGAGTCGGTGGAGTACCACGCGCACAGTGACGCGCCCTCCGACGTGCAGATCCCCGAGGCACCGGCCGCGCGGCCGGGCTGGGGCGACGGCTGGAAGAAGGACTGAGCATGGCGGCGACCCAGGTCATCCGGTCGGAGTGGACCAAGATCCGTTCCGTCGCGTCGACGGTGTGGACGCTCTCCCTCGCCGTGGTGGTGACGATCGGGCTCGGCATGCTGATCTCGGCGCTGTCGAAGAGCCAGTTCGACGACATGAGCGCCAAGGACAAGCTGTCCTTCGACCCGACGTTCATCAGCTTCGCCGGGATGAGTCTCGGGCAGCTCGCGATGATCGTGTTCGGGGTGCTCGTCGTGTCGAACGAGTACAGCACCGGCATGATCCGCACCTCGCTCGCGGCGGTCCCGCAGCGCGGCACGTTCCTGTTCGGCAAGATCGCGGTGGCCACCGGGCTCTGTCTCGTCGTCGGGCTGGTGACCAGCTTCGTCACGTTCTTCCTCGGGCAGGCGATGCTCGGCTCCCACAAGGCGGAGATCAGCGACCCGGGCGTGCTGCGCGCGGTGATCGGCGGCGGGCTCTACATGACCCTGATCGCGATGTTCTCCATGGGCGTCGCCTCGATGCTGCGCTCGCCGATGCTGTCGCTGGGCATCCTGATGCCGTTCTTCTTCCTGATCTCCAACATCCTCGGCAACGTCTCCGCGACGAAGAAGATCGGCCAGTACCTGCCCGACCAGGCCGGCAGCAAGATCATGCAGGTGGTCACCCCGGTGGACGACTCCGCGCCCTACGGACCCTGGGGCGGGTTCGGGATCATGGCCCTGTGGGTGCTGGCGGCGCTCGTCGGCGCGTACGTTCTGCTGAAGCGGCGGGACGCGTAGCGCGGGCACGGCTCGGGCGTTGCTTTACTTTCTCTTGGGCGGAACCGTCAGCGCCCCGATATCCTCCTAACCCTTACGGGGGCGTGTGCCCTGCTGTCCTGATCCTTTCGATGGGTGCGGAGCATGATCGAGGCTGTCGGCCTGACCAAGCGATACGGCGACAAGACCGCCGTGTACAACCTTTCCTTCCAGGTGCGGCCCGGTGCCGTCACCGGCTTCCTCGGGCCCAACGGCTCGGGCAAGTCGACGACGATGCGCATGATCCTCGGCCTGGACAACCCCACGTCGGGCCAGGTGACGATCGGCGGCTTCCCCTACCGCAAGCTGCCGAACGCCCCCCGTCAGGTCGGCGCCCTCCTCGACGCCAAGGCCGTGCACGGCGGCCGCAGCGCCCGCAGCCATCTGCTGAGCCTGGCCCAGCTCTCGGGCATCCCGGCCCGGCGCGTGGACGAGGTGCTCGGGGTCGTGGGCCTCCAGGATGTGGCGAGAAAGCGCTCCAAGGGCTTCTCACTCGGCATGGGACAGCGACTCGGCATCGCCGCCGCGCTCCTCGGCGACCCGCAGGTGCTGCTCTTCGACGAGCCGGTCAACGGGCTCGACCCCGAGGGCATCCTGTGGGTGCGGAACCTGATGAAGGCGCTCGCGGCGGAGGGCCGTACCGTCTTCGTCTCCTCCCACCTCATGAGCGAGATGGCGGTGACCGCCGACCACCTGATCGTGATCGGGCGCGGGCAGCTCCTCTCGGACATGAGCGTGCGGGACTTCATCTCGGCGAACTCGGCCGACTTCGCGCGCGTGCGCACCCCCGACAGCGAGCCCCAGCTGCGCGAGAAGCTGACCTCCGCGCTGACCGAGGCGGGCGGCCACGTGCTGCCCGAGCAGGACGGCGGGCTGCGCGTCACGGGACTGCCGCTGCCGCGCATCAGCGACATCGCGCACGACACGGACGTACGCCTGTGGGAGCTGTCCCCGCATCAGGCCTCGCTGGAGGAGGCGTACATGCGGATGACGCAGGGCGCCGTCGACTACCGCTCGACGATCGACCAGAAGGCCGGCCTGATGCAGCAACTGCCGCCGGGCGCACAGCCGCCCATGCCGGTACCGGGCCAGGGCCAGCCGGGCTGGTACGCGCCTCCGTCACCCCAGCAGGGCGGCCGGCCGTTCGGCATGGCGCAGCCTCCGGCGAATCCTTACGGCACCCCGAATCCGTACGGCGCCCCTGCGGCGCCCGGCGCGGTCGCACCGGGCCCGTACGCGGCTCCGGCGCCCCAGGCCCCGCAGACGCCCGCACAGCCGCCTCAGGCCCCGGCTCCGGATGCGCCCGCGGTTCAGGCCACGGCCGCCGCTCCGGCTCCGGCCGTGGAGGCGACCCCGGCCCCCGCCGCAGCCGCGTCCGCCCCCGCGCAGCCCTCCTCCCCCGCACCCGCCGCCGACCTGACCAAGCCCGAGGACGCCCGATGAGTACGCCCCAGCCCCCGATGCCGCAGGCAGCCGCGCCCAACTGGCAGGCGGCGCCCGGTCCTTCGTACGGCGGGTACACCTCGCCGATCCCGGTGGTGCGCACGCATCTCGGGCATGCGCTCGCCTCCGAGTGGACGAAGATCAAGTCGGTGCGTTCGACGCTCTGGACGCTCGGTGTGTTCGTGGTCCTCGTCGTCGGCATCGGCCTGCTCGCCGCCGCCGTGGTCAGCAACTCCTCCTCGGAGCTGAACGACGAGAACCCGCTGTCCTACGGCTTCTTCGGGCTGCTGCTCGGCTGCATGTGCGTCATCACGCTCGGCGTGCTGACCACGGCCTCGGAGTACGGCACCGGCATGATCCGCACGACGATGACCGCCTGCCCCAGCCGCGGCCGGGTCCTCGCGGCGAAGTCGATCGTGTTCTTCGGGGTCGCCTTCGTGGTCACGCTGGCGGCCTCGACGTTCGTCGCCTTCGTGGACGCCTCACTGCTGGAGAACAACGGCGCGAGGGACCCGTCCGCAAGCGAGTGGTTCAAGGGGACGGTCGGCGTCTCCCTCTACATCGCGCTCCTCGGGCTGCTCTCGCTGATCATCGGCTCGATCATCCGGCACTCGGCGGGCGCCATCACCGTCATGATCGGCGCCGTGCTCGCCCCGCTGGTCATCGCGCTGTTCATGTTCTCGCAGTCGCTGGAGGGCGTACGCCAGAGGCTGTTCGAGTACTCGATCCCGAACCAGATGAGCGTCTTCTACTCCAACTCCCTCACCGATTCCGGCCCTTCGGGCTGGGACCCGCTGTGGATCATCGTGGGCGTGACGGCCGTGGCGTTCGCGGGCGCGGTCGCGCTGCTGGAGAAGCGGGACGTGTAGGTCGTAGGACTCTCAGAACCTCGGCGCGTTCCTGGACCGCTGCACCCGTGTGGTGCGGCGGTCCTTCGCGTTCCAGCAGGCCTTGTGCCAGTGGCGGCGGTCGTCGACGCCCGCGTGCTCCGGCCAGGCCACGACGTGCGGGACACCGGAGGGGATCTGCTGGTCGCAGCCGGGGCAGCGGTACGTCTTGCCCTGCGCGCTCGCCCCGGCGACATGGCGCACGCTCCACTCCTCGCCCTGCCAGTGCTCCGCGGACTGCCAGCCGCCGTAGCGGCCGGAGCGGTCGTCGTCGGCACTCTGGCCGGGGGAACCGGACTCCTTGGGTCGGTTGCGACGCGGGGACACAGAACACCTCACGGGGCTATACAGGAGGCAAGGGCTGTGTCCAGCCTACGTGGCGCGCGCAGGGGTATGCGAAGGGCATCAACCCGCACAAGTCCCCCTCGGGACCGCGCATTCTGCAGACAATCCGCAAATCTCTTTGCCAGGCCGTGTCCTCGGCACGTGTCGCACGGTTATGCCCGGTGGGGGAGCTCCGTGTCGGGGCCAAGGAAGCAGGAAAAGCCATGCGCGTCGGAAGTTTTGTGTTGGCGGCCCAGTTCCCGGGGCAGGGCCAGGGGGAGGCACTGCACCGCGCGGTCCGCTCGGTGGAGGTCGCGGAGGAAGCCGGTCTCGACACGGCCTGGCTGGCCGAACACCATTTCGTGCCCTACGGCACCTGCCCGTCCGCGATCACCCTGGCCGCGTTACTGCTGGGCCGCACCCAGCGCATCCGCGTCGGCACCGCGGTCAGCGTGCTGCCCACCGTCCACCCGGTCGCCCTCGGCGAGCAGGCCGCGCTGCTGCACGTGACGAGCGGGGGACGCTTCTCGCTGGGCGTGGGGCGCGGCGGGCCGTGGGTCGACCTGGAGGTGTTCGGCTCGGGCCTCGCGGCGTACGAACAGGGGTTCCCGGAATCACTCGATCTGCTGGTGCGCTGGCTGCGCGAGCCGTCGGTCGCGGGCCCCGGGGGCCGCTTCGCGTTCCGTGAAGTCCCCGTCGTACCAAGGCCGTCGGAGGCGCTGTCGGACGCGCCGGGCCCCGAGGTCGTCGTCGCCTGCACCTCGCCCGCGAGCGTGCGGCTGGCGGCCGAGCGGGGCCTGCCGATGCTCCTGGGCATGCATGTCGGGGACGAGGAGAAGGCCGAGATGGTCGCCCTGTGGCGGCAGTGCGCGCGGGCGGCCCGGCGGCCGGCGGAGGAGATCCTCGGCGCGGCCCATGTGTCGGCCGGCGTCTGCCAGATCGCGGACAAGCGTGCCGACGCCGTGGAGACCCTGGTGAAGGCGATGCCGGGCTGGCTCAAGCAGGGGCTCGACGCCCATGTGACGGTGGACGACCGCGAGCGCCGGATGCGCGACCCGCTGGCGTACACCGAACTCCTCTGCGGGCTGCACCCGGTGGGCACCCCGCGACTGTGCGCCGACCGGCTCGCGGCGACCTCGGAGCGGACCGGCATCTCCCGCTTCGCGCTGCTCGTCGAGGGGTCCGGGGACCTCGCGGCCACCGAGGAGAACGTACGGCGGCTCGGTGCCGAGGTGCTCCCTCACCTCGGCTGAGCGAACCGCGGGGAGCTTGCCGCCCCGTACAGTGCACCTCCCGCGCACGGAGCGGCAAGCAGTGCGCCGTCCGCCGCGTCAGCAGTCCCGGAACTCCGGGGACTGGTTCAGCAGCTGACTGCGCACCGAGGTGAAGCGGGCCAGCGTCTCGTCGACCGAGCCGTCCAGCGGGAACACCGCCACCCGATGGCAGTTCTGGAAGGCAAGACGTACACCGAAGTGCCGCTGCAGCGCGCCGCGTATCGCGTCACTCGCGAGCGCACGCAGCAACTGACCGCGTGCCTGCTCGTCCGGCGGCGGCGTCTGGTTGTCGGCGAACGCACCGCCGTCGACCTTCAGCTGAGCCACCAGGGAGCTGATCATCTCCCACGCGTAAGGCAGGGAGGTCCGGACGCAGTCGACGAATTCAGCTTCGTCGACCTCGCCTCGCTCGGCCTTTTCGAGTAGGGCCGGTGAGACGTCGAGCGACATGGGTTCTCCTCTCGCACCCCCAACTCGCGGGGGTTGCCGGACAGGTAAGGGAGTCCGCGATTACGAACACGCTGCGTACACGTCTCGCGACCTCCCGTTTATACGGTAGGCAACGGAGGGTGGCGGCACCAGGAGAATGCGTACATAGGGAACTCTCAATAGGCCCACAATCGGCCACTAATGAACAAGGGGCGTCACGGGTCTTCCAGGACAACAGGGGCGGCCCGCAGGACCCGTTCGAGGGCGGTGGCGGGAGACGGGTGGGCGAATCGCGTGCACCCACGCCCGTCGAGTAGCGTTGCCGACCATGCGTCTCGTCATTGCCCGGTGTTCTGTGGACTACGCGGGCCGGCTCACCGCCCACCTCCCCTCCGCCCCCCGTCTGATCCTGGTGAAGGCGGACGGCAGCGTCTCGATCCACGCGGACGACCGGGCCTACAAGCCCCTCAACTGGATGTCGCCGCCCTGCACGCTGAAGGAGGGTTCCGGCGATGACGAAGGCGTCTGGACCGTCATCAACAAGGCGGGCGAGAAGCTCATCATCACGATGGAGGAGATCCTCCACGACTCCTCGCACGAACTCGGCGTGGACCCCGGCCTGATCAAGGACGGCGTGGAAGCGCACCTCCAGGAGCTGCTCGCCGACCGCATCGACACCCTCGGCGAGGGCTACACGCTGATCCGCCGCGAGTACATGACGGCCATCGGCCCGGTCGACATCCTGTGCCGGGACGCCGAGGGCCAGACCGTCGCGATCGAGATCAAGCGGCGCGGGGAGATCGACGGCGTGGAGCAACTCACGCGCTACCTGGAGCTGTTGAACCGCGACCCCCATCTCGCCCCGGTCCGCGGCGTCTTCGCCGCCCAGGAGATCAAGCCCCAGGCCCGCGTCCTCGCCACCGACCGCGGCATCGGCTGCACCGTCCTGGACTACAACGCCCTCCGCGGCATCGAGGACGACAAACTGCGCCTGTTCTGAACAGCCGTCGCCAGACACCGACTTCACTACGACGAAAAGGGCCGGTTCCGATCATCGGAGCCGGCCCTTTCGTGTCGTACGGAGGGTCAGATGACGGCACCCGCACTACTCGACGTGTCCGCGCTGCTGCCGACCGGCGCGGCCGAACTCGTCGTCTCGACGGGGGCACTTGAGGCCGCGCCGCTCGCCGAGGTCTCGGTGGACGGGGTGATCGACGGCGCGGGCGACTCGGTCGGCGTCGGGGACCCGCTCTGGGACGGTGACGCCGAAGTGCTCGGGGACGTCGACTTCGTCGGAGTCGGACTCGACGAAGTCGGCCTGCTCGACGTGGACTTGGTCGGCGACGGCGTGTGCGACCCGTTCCCCGACCCGCTCGTCCCGCTCGGGTTGTCCGAAGGCTGCCCGCTGTCCGTCGGCGTCGGATCGTCCGACGTGCCGTAAGTCCCGTCCGGGCCCGGGTCGGTTGGCCGGCTGGTCGCCGTGCCCGTGTTGTCGCCCTTCTTCGCCTTGTCGGCGCCGAGGCTGTCGTCGCCGGTGCCCTGGCTGGCGGACGGGTTGACGCCGACCTTGTCGGACGGGTTGTCGGCGTTGTTGTTGTTGGACGTGGCGCCCAGGGTCACGACCGTGCCGAGGACGGCGGCGAGCAGGACGCCCGCGCCGGCCGCGACGAGGTTGCGCCGGGCGTAGCCGCGCAGGCCGCCCCGGGCCTTGTTGTGGGACTTCGGGGGCGAGGCCTGGTGCGCGACGAGGGTGTAGGTGTCGCCGGGCGGCTGGAGCGGCGGGAAGGGCGCCGGTATGCCGCCGGGCGGCGAGGCCGACTCCTCGTAGCGAGCGTCCGGCACTTCCTCGCCGGCCGTGGAGCCGAGGCCGAGCGCGATGCCGGAGCGGTCGGCGACCAGGGCGAGGGCGCGCCGCCCCGCGACGGTGCCGCGCTTGTCGGCGGCGACGCCGCGCAGGCCGATGGACGACTCCAGTTCGGCACGGGCCCGGTCGAGGTCGCCCTCGCAGAGCGCGAGGACGCCCAACTCATGCTGGAAATAGGCCTGTTCACTCACATCGGCGGCAAGCTCGGCGGCCTCGATGCCGGAGCGCAGCGCACGCTCCCAGGCGCTCCAGTGCAGCCCGGCGGCGAACGCGGGCGCTGCCGTGCGGGCGAGTTGGACGGTGGTGCTCTCCTCGCCCTCGCCGGGCGGTGTCGTCGCCGGCACCAGGGCGACGAGGGCGGCGAGCAGGGCGTCCGCCTCGGCGCACACGCGCTCGGGCGTGACCGAGGGGTGTCCGGCCCACCAGGAGTAGTGCAGGGCGGCGATGAGGGCACCGGACGCGACCTCGTCGCCGTATCCGGCGGCCTCCAGCTGGGTCTGGACGCCGGCGGCGAGCCGGTAGCGGGAGCCGACCGGGGAGACCAGTCCGCAGCCCGCGAGTTCACCGAGGGCGGCGTCCGCGTGGGTGTCGCCGACGAGCGCGGGCAGATGCGCCTGGTGCGGCACCTCACCGCCGAGCGCGACGGCGAAGCGCAGGGTGGCGCGGGCCGAGGTGCTGAGCCGGGAGGCGAGCAGCGGCGCGGGCGCGGCGGCCTCACCGAGGGACGGCAGGGGTACGGCGTCGGCCTCGTCGGCGGCGAGGGGCGGCGCGTCGAAGGGCGCGTCGACGGGGGGCACGTCCTGGAAGACGCCGAACTCCTCGACGGCACTGGTGCCGACGCGCAGTTGGTCGCGCTGCCGGAGCAGGGCGCCGGCCTGGACGAAGCGCAGGGGCAGGCCCTCGGACTCGAAGTACAGGTCGCCCGCCCAGTTCGCCTCCTCCTCGGTGAGGACGCGGCCCACGGCGCGCTCCAGGACCTCCACGGCGCCGGGCCGGCCCAGTCCGCCGAGGAAGACCTCCTCGATGGCGGAGTCCGCGGACGGTGCCGGGACCTCCGGGGTCGCCGCGATCAGGAAGGCGCACTCGGGCGTCGCGTCGAGGAGTTCGTCGAGCGCGGACGCGCCGAACTCGATGTCGTCCAGGACGACGACCGCGCCGATCTCCCGCGTCAGCGCGAGGAGTTCCTCCCGGCCGGGCCGGTGCAGGGGTGCGTCGTAGACGGCGTAGAAGAGGTCGTACAGGAGGTCGGTGGCCGTGCGGTGGAAGCCGGTGAGGCGGATCACGCCGTCGGGGGCGAGGTCCAGGCAGTCCTCGGCGACGAGGTCGAGCAGGCTGGTGCGCCCGGAGCCCGAGGGGCCGGTGAGGCGTACGGAACGGCCGCGGGCGAGCAGCCGTACGAGACGCTCACGCTCCTCCTGGCGCTCCAGGAGCGGCAGTTCGGGGCGCTTCAGGCCGGGCGGGACGGGCGGTCTGGCCGCGCGGGCCGTCTCGGCGCGCTCGGCGGCGCCGAACTTCGCGGGCCGGCCGGGCCGCTGGCCGGGCGGGCAGGCCTCGATCTCGCTGCCGTCGACGGGGTTGACGGTGAGCAGGAAGTCACCGGTGACCAGCTGCACGGTGCGGGCGAGCGCGGGTGTGTGCTGGCCGAAGTCGGGTGTGTGGGGTTCCCGGGGCGGGCGCAGACGCGACGACGTGTCGTCGCCGTCATGGCCGTACTCCTCGGGTCCCCGGTCGATCGGGTCCATAGGTCCAAGCCCCCCAAAAGCGTCGTGTGCGGGTCGACAGGACCCAAGGCCCCTCCCGGCCTTGTGCACACCGCGCTGTCGCTTCTGGTCCGGGCCCGCTCGAAGGGTTGTAAGGCAGCGGGCGACCGAACCCTAAACCTTCGCACAGTATCTACGACAGCCCGGGGTACCGCGCCGCCCGAGACGTCACAGTCTCGTGAGGATTGTGCGCGCCGCACATTTCCCGGGCACCTGACGAGGCCACTTCGGAAAAGTGTGACACTTTCGGCGAAAGTGTCACACTCTGGGAAGTGACTCCACCCCGATACCGCCCTCGATGGCGAGGATGCGGTGCAGCCGGGTGGCCACGAGCAGGCGCTGCATCTGCGGCGGTACGCGGCGCAGCACCAGACGGCGACCGCAGCGGCCGGCCCGTCGGTGGGCTCCCATGATGACGCCGAGGCCGGTGGCGTCCCAGGAGTCGAGCTCGGACAGGTCCAGCACCAGATCGCCGACTCCGTCGTCGACGGCCGAGTGAAGGACCGTACGGGCGTCCGCCGCGCTGCGGACGTCGAGGCGGCCCCCGACGACCAGCTCGACGTGGTCGCCCCTGATGTACATATGCGCTCCCCGTGAGTGCGGTGGCGTACTCCGTGATGTGGGTGATGCAACCTCTGACTGCGTGAAGTGCCGGGAGGTTGCCGTCTGTGAGCGAACCGATACCGAATTCACCCCTGCGTGTGATGGCTGAGGGGCGTGTGCGGTTTCAGTGCTTGTAGAAGCCCTGCCCGCTCTTGCGTCCGATGTCACCGGCGTCCACCATTCGGCGCATCAGCTCCGGCGGGGCGAACTTCTCGTCCTGTGACTCGGTGTAGATGTTGCTCGTCGCGTGCAGCAGGATGTCGACGCCGGTGAGGTCCGCGGTGGCCAGCGGGCCCATCGCGTGGCCGAAGCCCAGCTTGCAGGCGAGGTCGATGTCCTCGGCGGTGGCGACGCCCGACTCGTACAGCTTCGCCGCCTCGACGACGAGCGCCGAGATGAGACGGGTCGTCACGAACCCGGCCACGTCACGGTTGACGACGATGCAGGTCTTGCCGACGGATTCGGCGAACTCCCTTGCGGTGGCGAGGGTTTCGTCGCTCGTCTTGTATCCGCGCACCAGCTCGCACAGCCCCATCATCGGGACCGGTGAGAAGAAGTGCGTTCCCACGACGCGCTCCGGACGCTCCGTCACGGCCGCGATCTTCGTGATCGGGATGGCGGAGGTGTTGGAGGCGAGTACGGCGTCCTCGCGCGCGATCTTGTCCAGCGCGCGGAAGATCTCGTGCTTGACTTCCAGCTTCTCGAAGACGGCCTCGACGACGATGTCCGCGTCGCCGACGGCGTCGAGGTCGGTGGTCGCCGTGATAC
>NZ_JBHXME010000028.1:53122-75866 GCF_042721125.1 Streptomyces sp. NPDC058469 | reverse complement strand
GCCGGGCAGGCCGCGCGTCGCCTCGGAAGCCTCGGCGACGGCGCCGCCCGGCGTGGCTGCGGCAACCGCGCCGACAGCCGCGCTCGCGCCGCCCGCCGGGGAGGTGGCGGACACCAGACGGTCTCCGGACGCCGGTTGGCCAACTGGTACCGGGTGGTCACCGGATGCCAGACCGTCGCGGGCTGCCGGGCGGTCGCCGGACAACGAGGCGTCGCCGGGAGCCAGCCGCAGCAGCAGGCCGCCCTCCGCGCGTGTCACCGACTCCACGTCCGGGAGGGCCGCGATCTTCTCCACCAGGGGGTCGGGGATGTCGGCCGCCAGGCCGACGAGGAGGGTGTCTCCGGAGCCGACGATCTCCGCTACCGGGCCCGCCTGGACGAGGCGGCCGCGGTCCATGACCACGAGGTGGGTGCAGGACTGCTCGACCTCCGCGAGGAGGTGGCTGGAGACGATGACCGTGCGGCCGGCCGCCGCGTAGCGGATCATCACCTCGCGCATCTCGCGGATCTGGGGCGGGTCGAGGCCGTTGGTCGGTTCGTCGAGGATGAGGAGGTCTGGGAGGCCGAGCATGGCCTGGGCGATGGCGAGGCGCTGGCGCATGCCCTGGGAGTAGGTGCGGACCGCGCGGGCGAGCGCGTCGCCGAGACCCGCGATCTCCAGGGCCTCCTCCAAGTGGGCGTCCTGCGGCGGCCGTCCCGTGGCCTGCCAGTACAGCTCCAGGTTCTCGCGGCCGGAGAGGTGCGGGAGGAAGCCCGCGCCCTCGACGAAGGCGCCGACCCTGGACAGCACGGGGGCGCCCGGGCGGATCGCGTGCCCGAAGACCCTGATCTCGCCGGCGTCCGGTTTGATCAGGCCCATCAGCATGCGCAGGGTGGTCGTCTTGCCCGCGCCGTTCGGGCCCAGGAGGCCGAGCACCTGGCCCTTCTCTACGCGGAAGGACAGGTCCCGTACCGCGTACCGGTCCGCCGACTTCGCGTACCGCTTGCTCAAGTCGGTGATCTGGAGCGGGACTTCGGCCAGCGCGGGGTCGGGGGGTGTCGACGCCGTACGCCTGCGTCCTGTCAGCAGCAGGGCCAGCGCGGCCGCCGCGCCCGCGAGCGGGAGCCACCAGACCCAGGACGGCAGGGTCGCCGCCGCGGTGGTGACGCCGGGGGCCGTCGGCACCTTGAGGTCGCTCTTCAGGGTGACGGTGTACGTCGCCGGGGCCGCCGGGGAGGCGTAGCCGAGGTCCGTCGAGGCGAGGACCAGGCGCAGGTGGTGGCCGCTCTGGACGTCGTAGTCGATGGCGGGGAGGGTGATCGTGACGTCCTTGCCGGCCTTGGTGCCCTCGACCCTGAGGGGGGTCACCAGCTGGGAGGGGAGCACCTGTTGGGTGCCGCCCGGGCCTACGTCGTACACCTTGCCGAAGAGGACTGTGTCGTCGCTGGTCGACTTGACGTGGACGGTGACCGTGGGCGAACCGGTGATGCGGAGGCTCTTGGTGACGGGCGCCGAGTTGAACGCGGCGTACTGGCCGGGGAAGTCGAGGGAGATCCCGATGCCCAGGGAGGACAGCTGGGAGAGGCCGCCGGTGCTGCCGAGGCCGGGGAGGGCCGAGATGGCGGGTGGGCTGGCGCCTGCCGGGTTGGTGAAGGACTGCTCCCGGCGGCCGGTCAGGGTGATCGCGCGCGGGTCGCTCTCCAGGCCGGGGTAGGCGCTGCCGCTCGCGCCGCGCAGCAGGGCGGCGCCGTCCGTGGAGTCGACGCCGCCGGTGCGGGTGACGCGGAAGGCGGGGCCGGTGTCGGTGTTCTTGTCGTCCTTCAGGTACCGGTCGAACCAGGAGGTCACGCGCGCCTGCACGCGGCTCGTCTCCATGTCGCCGCCGTCATGGCCGCCCGCGATCCAGTCGACGTCCACGGGAGCGCCGTTCGCGCGGATCGCCTTCTCGGCCGCGTCGGCCTGGCCGAGCGGGAAGAGGGAGTCGGTCTGGCCCTGGATCAGGAGTGTCGGCACGTTGATGTGCGTGGCGACGGCCGACGGTGAACGGGCTTCCAGGAGCGCGCGGGCCGCGGCGTCCGGCGTGCCGGACTCGGCCACCCGGTCGTACATCTGGCACAGCGCGGGCTCGAACTTGGCGCAGCCGCCACCGGAGTTGATGAAGATGCCGGCCCAGAGCTTCTTGAAGACGCCGTTCGGGAACAGCGCGTCCGCGAGGTTCCAGTACGTGATCGCCGGGGCGATCGCGTCCACCCGGTCGTCGTATCCGGCGGCCAGGAGGGAGATGGCTCCGCCGTAGGAACCGCCCGCCATGCCCACGCGGGGGTCACCGGGCTTGTCGAGCTGGACGTCCGGCTGCTTGGCCAGCCAGTCGATCAGCTTCGATACGTCCTTGACCTCGCCGGCCGGGTCGTTCAGGCCGATCTTGCCGGTCGACTTGCCGAAGCCGCGCGCCGACCAGGTCAGTACCGCGTAGCCGTCTCTGGCGAGGTCTTGGGCTTCTTGTCGTACGTCGTCCTTGCTGCCGCCGAAGCCGTGGGCTAGCAGGATGGCGGGGCGGCGGGCGGTGCCGCCGTCTGTGAAGTACGAGGTGTCCAGGCTGACGCCGTCGATCGCCATCACTCGGTCTGTTTGGTGGACTGGGGGTGCGTCGTCCGAGGCTGCGGCCGTCCAGGTGCCGGCGGCGGCGAGCACGACGACGGCTGCGGTGGCTGCTAGCCAGCGCCGGGGGTGTCGTAGTCGTCGTAGGCCTTGCAGCCCGGGCAGTCGAAGATCCATGCGTCAACGGTACGGGGCGTCTCTGACAGTTGGGGCAGACCCTGGGGTGAACCGGGGTGAGGTGTGTACCGCGGTTGGTGTACGGCTATGGGGGTGGGGGCTTCTGTTGAGTGCCGAGTGCGGGTTCGTTGTGGCTGGTCGCGCAGTTCCCCGCGCCCCTAAAAGACCTCTAGTTCTCCGGGATTGAGATAAGCCAGCGGGTCTCCCTTCGGGGGCGTAGGTACAGGGCCCAGTAGAGAGTGGCCACCGTCACTATCCCGCCCGTCCACAGCAAGTAGGTCGTCTCCTGCTGGGTGAGGATGTAGGCCAGTACCGCGATGAGCAGGAGCGGGATCGACGGCCACAGGGGCATGCGCCACGCGTGCGTGTGGCGGTGTGATCCGCGTCGGGAGAGCAGGGCGGCTACCGCGACCAGCAGGTACATGCCCGTCACCGAGACGCCTGTCACGCCGTAGAGGGTGTCGAGGTTGACGAAGCAGAGGATCGCGCCGGGGATGCCGACCGCGAGGGTGGCCACCCAAGGGGAGCCGAAGCGGCCGAGTTTGGAGAAGACGGTGTTGACCGGGGCGGGCCAGGCCTTGTCGCGGGCCGAGGCGAAGAGGACGCGGGAGTTCTGGATGACCATGACGATGCCGGCGTTGATGATCGCCAGGGCTACGCAGAGGCTGACGAAGGTGCCCACCGCCGAGTTGGACCAGGCCGTGACCATCGCTCCGATGTCGCCGCCCGTCAGCGTCGAGAGGTCCGACGCGCCCATCGTGATCGCGACCACCGGGACCAGGATGATCACCGTGGAGATCGCGAGGGTGGCGAGGACCGTGCGGGCCACGTTGCGGCGGGGGTTCTCCAACTCCTCGGAGAGGTAGACCGCTGTCGAGAAGCCCTGGGTGACGAAGAGTGCGATCGCCAGGCCGGAGACCACCAGCATCGCCGTGACCGTGTCCGTGTGGCCGCCCGTCCCGGCGACCTGCATCGACGTCAGGCTGCCCAGGCCTCGTTGGCTGTGCGTGAAGCCCAGGAGGGCTACGACACCTGCCGCTATGACCTCCAGGACCAGGAAGATGCCGGTGATCCAGGCGTTCGCGCGCAGGTCCAACAGGCCCGCCAGCGTGGCCAGGAGCATCACGCCGGCGCCGGTCAGGGACGGGTTCAGGTGGGCTATCGGGGCGAGGTAGTCCGCCGTGCCCATCGCTATCACCGGCGGGACGATCATCACGACCAGGAGGGACAGGACGAAGACCAGCCAGCCCGCGAGCCTGCCCGCCAGGGTCGACACCATGGCGTACTCGCCGCCCGCGCTGGGGATGAGGGTGCCCAGTTCCGAGTAGCAGAACGCCACGGCGATGCAGAGGACCGAGCCGATCGCGATCGTGAGGGCGGTCGCGGTGCCGAGCGAGCCGAACAGGTCGGGGACGACCACGAAGAGCGTGGAGGCCGGTGTCACGCAGGAGAGCGTGAGGAGGGTGCCGCCGACGATGCCGATGGAACGCTTCAGCTTCTGCGGGCTCTGGGGCTGGGGACCCCGGCCCTGAGGACTCTGGGGACTGTCCGACGACGCCTCGGAAACGGCGGCCTCGGCAGTGGGGAGGGTGTCGGTCACGCGCTGATGGAACATTGACGGAAACCATCACGTCAATGGGTGTTCACCTACGGAATCCGTTGATCCAGACCGGTCTGAGTGTCTTATTCGGCACCCGGAGGCAGTGCTGGGCCCGGTTCGGCTCGGTACGGGAACCGCAGGTGTCGTAGGCGAAAAAATGGGGCCGTCCGCGATACGGACGGCCCCACTCGGTGCTGCTCGGTGTTGATCAGTGGTTGCGCGGGAAGCCCAGGTCCACGCCCGACGGGCCGTCCGCCGGGTCCGGCCAGCGGGTGGTGACGACCTTGCCGCGGGTGTAGAAGTGGGTGCCGTCGTTGCCGTAGATGTGGTGGTCTCCGAAGAGGGAGTCCTTCCAGCCGCCGAAGCTGTGGTAGCCGACGGGGACCGGGATGGGGACGTTGACGCCGACCATGCCGGCCTCGATCTCCAGCTGGAAGCGGCGGGCGGCGCCGCCGTCGCGGGTGAAGATCGCGGTGCCGTTGCCGAAGGGCGAGCTGTTGATGAGGGCCACGCCCTCGTCGTACGTCTCGACGCGCAGGACGCACAGCACCGGGCCGAAGATCTCGTCCTGGTACGCCTTCGCGGTGGTCGGCACCTTGTCGAGCAGGGAGATGCCGATCCAGTGGCCGTCCTCGAAGCCCTCGACCGTGTAGCCGGTGCCGTCCAGGACGACCTCGGCGCCTTCGGCCGCCGCGCCGGTGACGTAGGAGGCCACCTTGTCGCGGTGGACCTTGGTGATGAGGGGGCCCATCTCGGAGGTGGGGTCGTTGCCGGGGCCGATCTTGATCTTCTCGGCGCGCTCGCGGATCTTCTCGACCAGCTCGTCGCCGATGGAGCCGACCGCGACGACGGCCGAGATGGCCATGCAGCGCTCGCCGGCCGAGCCGTAGGCCGCGCTGACGGCCGCGTCGGCCGCCGCGTCCAGGTCGGCGTCGGGGAGGACCAGCATGTGGTTCTTGGCGCCGCCCAGGGCCTGGACGCGCTTGTGGTTCGCGGCGGCGGTGGTGTGGATGTAGCGGGCGATGGGGGTGGAGCCGACGAAGGAGACCGCCTTCACGTCCGGGTGGGCCAGGAGGCGGTCCACGGCCACCTTGTCGCCGTTGACGACGTTGAAGACGCCGTCGGGCAGGCCTGCCTCCGCGAGGAGTTCGGCGATCTTCAGGGACGCCGAGGGGTCCTTCTCGGAGGGCTTGAGGACGAAGGTGTTGCCGGTCGCGATGGCGAGCGGGAACATCCACATCGGCACCATGGCCGGGAAGTTGAACGGCGTGATGCCCGCGACGACACCCAGCGGCTGGCGGATCGAGGAGACGTCCACCCGTGAGGCGACCTCGGTCGACAGTTCGCCCTTCAGCTGCACCGTGATCCCGCACGCCAGGTCGACGATCTCCAGGCCGCGCGCGACCTCGCCCAGCGCGTCGCTGTGCACCTTGCCGTGCTCGGCGGTGATCAGCTCCGCGATCGCGTCCCGGTTGGCGTCCAGCAGCGCGCGGAACTTGAACAGGATCGTGGTGCGCTTGGCGAGCGAGGAGGTGCCCCAGGTCGCGTAGGCGTCCTTGGCGGCGGCCACGGCCGCGTCGACCTCGTCGACGGAGGCGAAGGGGACCTTCGTGGTGACGGCGCCGGTCGCCGGGTCGGTGACCGGCCCGTACGTGCCCGACGCGCCTTCGACGGACTTGCCGCCGATCCAGTGGTTGACGATCTTCGTCATGCCCAGATACTCCTTCACAGATGGCGGCGTCGGGTGGAGACGTGCCGTTCGTACAGCTCACGTGCCTTGACCGCGGACGATCGGGTCGCGGTCGCGGCCACAGGTACATCCCACCAGGCCTGCGCGGGAGGCGCGCCCGACACAGTGTCTGCCGTTTCGGTCTCCACGTAGACACATGTGGGAGTGTCCGCGGCCCGCGCCTCGGCGAGTGCCTCGCGCAGGTCGCTGACGGTCTTCGCGCGCAGGACGCGCATGCCGAGGCTGGCCGCGTTGGCGGCGAGGTCGACGGGCAGCCGGGCGCCGGTGTAGGAACCGTCTTCAGGGGAACGGTGGCGGTACGCCGTGCCGAAGCGCTCGCCGCCCACCGACTCCGACAGGCCGCCTATCGACGCGTACCCGTGGTTCTGTATCAGCAGCACCTTGATCGCGATGCCTTCTTGTACGGCGGTCACGATCTCCGTCGGCATCATCAGGTACGTGCCGTCACCGACCAGCGCCCACACCGGCCGGTCCGGGGCGGCCAGCTTCACGCCGATCGCGGCCGGGATCTCGTAGCCCATGCAGGAGTAGCCGTACTCCAGGTGGTACTGGTCGAACGACCGCGTCCGCCACAGCTTGTGCAGATCTCCGGGGAGCGAACCGGCCGCGTTGATGAGGATGTCCGACGCGTCGACGATCTCGTCCAGCGCGCCCAACACCTGTGGCTGCGTGGGGCGTACGTCGGGTTCCTCGGCCTCGTAGCAGGCGTCGACGCGCTGTTCCCAGCGCTCCTTGTCCTCGCGGTACTCGGCGATGTACGACGCGGTGACCCGGTGCTCGTCGCGGCCCAACTCCTCGGCCAGCGCGGCCAGTCCACTCCTGGCATCCGCGATCAGTGGCTGTCCGGCGAGCTTGTGGCCGTCGTAGGCACCGATGTTGAGGTTGAGGAAGCGGACGCCGGGGCGTTCGAAGAGGGTGCGGGAGCCGGTGGTGAAGTCGGTGTAGCGGGTGCCGATGCCGATCACCAGGTCGGCCAGGCGGGCGAGTTCGTCGGCGGTCGCGGTGCCGGTGTGGCCGATGCCGCCGACGTCCTGGGGGTGGTCGTGGTTCAAGGAGCCCTTGCCGGCCTGCGTGGAGGCGACCGGGATGCCCGTGGCGGCGGCGAACTCGGCGAGGACGGCTTCGGCGCGGCTGTGGTGGACTCCGCCGCCCGCGATGATGAGCGGCCTCTTGGCCTCGCGAACTGCCCTTACCGCCTCGGCGAGTTCGGCCGGGTCGGCGGCCGGTCGCCTTACGTACCAGGTGCGTTCGGCGAAGAACTCGTCCGGCCAGTCGTGGGCCTCGGCCTGAACGTCCTGTGGGAGAGCGAGAGTTACGGCTCCGGTCTCCACGGGGTCGGCCAGGACCCGCATCGCCTGGAGTGCCGCCGGGATCAGTGCCTCGGGGCGGTTGATCCGGTCGAAGTACCTCGACACCGGGCGCAGACAGTCGTTGACCGACACGTCGCCCGCGTACGGGACTTCGAGTTGCTGGAGCACGGGGTCGGCGACGCGGGTGGCGAAGGTGTCGCCGGGGAGGAGCAGGACCGGGAGGTGGTTGATCGTGGCGAGCGCGGCGCCGGTGACGAGGTTGGTGGCGCCGGGGCCGATCGATGTCGTCACGGCGTGTGCGGAGAGGCGATTCGACTGACGCGCGTAGCCAACTGCCGCGTGCACCATGGACTGTTCGTTACGGCCCTGGTGGAACGGCATCGCGGGGGCTGTCTCCCCATGGGGCGCCGTCGCGTGCTCGATGAGCGCCTGGCCGAGGCCCGCCACGTTGCCGTGGCCGAAGATGCCCCAGGTCGCGCCGATCAACCGCCGCCGTACGCCGTCGCGTTCGGTGTACTGGACGGACAGGAACCGTACGAGTGCCTGTGCGACCGTCAGCCTCGTCGTCGAGGTCATCGGTAACCACCTGTGCTTTCAACGTGGTCCGGGTGGAAACAGATCCGCCACTCCCTCGTTCCACCCGGCCCCGCCATGACGTTCAGGTAGTACATGTCGTGACCCGGCTGGGCGATCGACGGGCCGTGCCAGCCATCGGGCACGAGCACGGCGTCGCCGGAGCGGACCTCCGCGAGGACGTCGGATCCGCCCTCACGGGAGGGGAATACGCGCTGATAGCCGAAACCGTTCGGGCCGTCGATCTCGAAGTAGTAGATCTCCTCCAACTCGACTTCCTCGCCCGCCCGTTGTTCGTCGTGCTTGTGCGGCGGATACGAGGACCAGTTGCCGCCGGGGGTGATCACCTCGACGGCGATCAGCTTGTCGCAGTCGAAGGCGTCGGCCGAGGCGAAGTTGCGGACGGTGGGGGTCCCCCCGCGCGAGGTTGTTCGAGCGTGGGGGAGGAGGCAGGTGCCGTCGCCGCGTCGTTCCACCGGAACCTCCGGCGCGGGGCCGTAGCGAGCGGGGAGTCGTCGCTCGCACTTCGCTCCTGCCAGGGCGAAGCGGCCTCCCGCGCCGGAGGCGATCTTGGCCTGGGCGTCGCAGGGCACGTACGCGAAGTCGGTGACTCCGGCGAACACGCTTTCCCTGCCCAGGAGTTGGAACTCTTCGTCCACAATTCGCACGGTACATCCACCGCAGAGCGGAAGCACGATCCACTCGCTGTCACCGGTGGTGAAGTGGTGTGTCCCGCCCGGCTCCAGCTCGACGATCCGCAGACTGCTGTGGGTCCAGCCGGCCCGCTTGGGGTCGATGTCCACGGCGTACTGCGCGTTGGCGGCGGAGCCTTTCGGGACGTACAGCTCGGGGACGTACGGCTCGACGGTCGTCATAACGCGGCCCTCACAGCAGCCCTACGGCGGTGTCCACGGCGGCGGCGACGTCTCCGTCCGCCGGGTAGAGCAGCGAGCGGCCGACCACCAGGCCGCGCACGGTGGGGAGTTGGAGGGCGCCGCGCCACTTCTCGTAGGCGCCGTCCTGGTCGTCGCCGACCTCACCGCCGAGGAGGACCGCGGGGAGGGTGGAGGTCTCCATGACCTGGGCCATGTCGTCCGGGTTCTCGGTGACCGGGAGCTTGAGCCAGGTGTAGGCCGAAGTGCCGCCCAGGCCCGAGGAGATGGCGATGGACTTGATGACGGCCTCGGCGGAGAGATCGTTCTTCAGCTTGCCCTCGTCCGTACGGCGGCTGATGAACGGCTCGACGAACAGCGGCAGTTGACGCGCGGCCATGTCGTCGATGGCGCGGGCGGTGGACTCCAGGGTGGTGAGGGAGCCCGGGTCGTCGTAGTCGATGCGCAGGAGCAGCTTGCCCGCGTCGAAGTTGAGGCGCTCGATGTCCTGGGCGCGGTGGCCGGTGAAGCGGTCGTCGAGTTCGAAGGTCGCGCCCTGGAGGCCGCCGCGGTTCATCGAGCCCATGACGACCTTGCCGTCGAGGGCGCCGAGGAGCAGCAGGTCGTCGAGGATGTCGGCGGTCGCGAGGACGCCGTCGACGCCGGGCCGGGAGAGGGCCAGACAGAGCCGTTCGAGGAGCTCGGCGCGGTTGGCCATGGCGAACTTGTGGTCGCCGACGCCGAGCGCGCCGCGGGCCGGGTGGTCGGCGGCGACGATCATCAGCCGGCCGGCGTCGTTGAGCAGCGGACGGCGTACCCGTCGGGCGGCGGCCTCGGCGATCGCCTCGGGGTGCCGGGTGCGGACGCGGACGAGCTCGGAGATGTCGACGCGGGGGCCGGTGACGGCGGTGGCGCCTTCATGGCCCGAGGGGCCCGCGACGCTGTCCCCGTCCTCGTTGTCCACGTGTGCGTGCGTCACGCCGTCTCCGCCTTCGTACTCGCTCTCCCGCTCGCCCCCGTGCTCGGCGCCCGCCACGCGGCCGGCCCTCACAGGACCGCTCCGGCGGCGATCGCGCCCTCGACCTCGGCGACCGTGGGCATCGCGGACGAGCACTCCAGGCGGGAGGCGACGATCGCGCCGGCCGCGTTGGCGTGCCGCATGATCTTCTCCAGATCCCAGCCGGCCAGCAGGCCGTGGCACAGCGAGCCGCCGAAGGCGTCACCGGCGCCGAGTCCGTTGAGGACGGTCACGGGCAGCGGGGGCACCTCGGCCGACTCGCCGTCCCGGTTGACCGCGAGGACGCCCTTGGGGCCCTGCTTCACTACGGCGAGTTCGACACCGGCGTCCAGGAGCGCGCGGGCGGCGGCGTGCGGCTCGCGTACGCCGGTGGCGACCTCCACCTCGTCGAGGTTGCCGACGGCGACGGTCGTATGGCGGAGGGCCTCCTCATAGAAGGGGCGGGCCTCGCTCGGGTCCTTCCAGGCTGCATCTTTCCAAAACGCCGGCCGCCAGTCGAGGTCGAAGACCGTCGTACCGGACTTCGTGCGATGGGCGAGGGCCGCGAGCGTGGCCGTACGGCTGGGTTCCTCACTCAGGCCCGTGCCGGTGATCCAGAAGATGCGGGCCTCGTGGATCGCGTCCAGGTCGAGGTCGTGGGCGTCGATCTCCAGGTCCGGGGCCTTGGGCTGCCGGTAGAAGTACAGCGGGAAGTCGTCCGGCGGGAAGATCTCGCAGAAGGTGACCGGGGTCGGCAGTCCGGGGACCGGGGTGACCCAGCGGTCGTCGACTCCGAAGTCGCGCAGCGCCTCGTGCAGGTAGGTGCCGAAGGGGTCGTCGCCGGTGCGCGAGACCAGGGCCACCTCGCGGCCCAGCCGGGCGGCGGCGACCGCGACGTTCGCCGCCGAGCCGCCGAGGAACTTCCCGAAGGTCGTCACCTGGGGCAGCGGCACGCCCGTCTGCAGCGGATAGAGGTCCACCCCTAGCCGCCCCATGGTGATCAGGTCGTACGCCATCGACTTCCCTTCGCGCCCTCACCTCCGGCCCCCCTGAGGACCGGATGCGGAGCGGCTTCGTTTCGGCTCTCCACGGTTTGTAGTCCCGCGCCCCGAGCCCTGTCAATGTTTTGTCCAGACATTCGGACGAGACAGGGGCAGGTTGAGGGTAAGGGCTTGCATTCTGACGGTCATGACGACGGTCGTTTGTCGGGTGCGTGCCCGCTGTGGCTTGTCGGGCCCACGCGGCGGAGCCGTCCATCGATACAGCCCCGCGCCCCTTTCGGGGCGCTGCGGTCCCGCCCGGCCGGAGGCGCCGATCGGGGCGGCCACGTTGGGGTCCGTGTTCTGCGGGCCTACGACCGCTGCGGCGCTCGGTGAGCACTGTAGGCGGCTCGATTCGGGTTGCTGGACGACGTGTTGACCCGCTGGTCGGCGGCCTGTACACCGAGTTCGGAGCGGGTCGTGCGGGCCTGGTCGGAGCTGGTGCGGACCCGGGGCGCGGTGCGGATTTCTCCAAGACCGGCCGGGCGCGGTGATGCAGGCTGAGCGCCTGGGCGGTTGATCCCTGGGGATGCGCGGGCCTCCAGTGGGTCAACGGGGCCGGGGATGCGGGAGTCGGTGGGCCGGGCCCGGCGCAGCGGGTCGGGCCCACCTTGCTGTGCCGACCCTGGCTTTGCCGACCCTCGCTGTGCCGACCCTGGCTTTCGGTGACAGCCAACAGATTTCGGCGATAGTCAACGCGCCGCGCCTTTGCGCCCGCGTGCGCCTTTGCGTCACCTGTGTCACAAAAGCCCCCTTCGTGTCACACATATCGCGTGTACGCGGGTTTTGCGTCACACCCGGTCGACAGGCACTTCCCGTCCTTCACTCCGTGTCGTTCACCGAGGACAGGCTTTGTGATCGCCAGCGCAGCGCACGGCTCCCCCGACGGCCGCCCCCGGCCGCCGCCGCGGCGCGCGCAGGGAGGTGCACTCATGACCGACCGACGGCTCTGGTCGTACAAGGAAATCGCGGCCCACATCCGCGTCCAGCCCGACACCGTCCGCTCCTACCGCAAGCACGGCCTGCTGCCCCCGCCCGACCACGTGGAGAGCGGCAAGCCGTACTGGTACGCCGACACGGTCCGAGCCTGGGTCGCCTCCCGCCCGGGCAACCGGGGTCGTAGAGACGACTGACCCGAGCCGGCGCGCTGACGCGGTACCGGGGCCCGGTACCGCGCCGGTCCCTCCGGTCGCGTCCGCGGGCGGGGCAATTCGGTTGCCGGTACGACCGACCGCGGCCGAGGATCCCCGGATGAACCTCTCCGCCAAACCCGTCCTCACCGGCGAGAAGACCGTCCTCCGCCCCTTCACCGCGTCGGACGCCGACCACATCTGGCAGCTGATCCAGGACCCGGAGGTCATCCGTTTCACCTTCGAGCCGTCAACCGAACTGGCTCCGGAACGGCTGCGTTCCTGGTACGCGTCCCGGGCCGACCAGCCCGACCGCCTCGACCTCGCCGTCACCGACCCCGCGACCGGAGAACTCCTCGGCGAGGTCGTCCTCTACGAGTGGGATCCCGCCGCCCGCAGCTGCACCTTCCGCACCCTCATCGGCCCCCGGGGCCGCGGCCGGGGCATCGGCACGGAGGCGACCCGCCTGATCGTCGGGTACGGATTCGAACAACTGGGGCTGCATCGCGTCCAGTTGGAGGTCTACGGCCACAATCACCGGGCCCGGCGGGTGTACGAGAAGGTCGGGTTCGTGGTCGAAGGCGTGCGGCGCGAGGCCCAGTTGCGGGACGGGGAGTGGGTCGACGAGGTGGTCATGGGCGTACTGGACCGCGAGTGGAGCGTGCACCGCGGATACCCCGAGGCCACGCTCAACTCCACGGCTCGATGACCGTCACCCCCGCTCCCGGCGCCGTGCCCATCGCGGCCAGTGCCGCCGGGGTCTCGTCCAGGGTGATCGTGGCGGTGGCCAGGAGGTCGGGGCGGAGTACTCCCGTCCGGACCAGTTCGAGCATGGGCGGGTAGGTGTGGGCCGCCATGCCGTGGCTGCCGAGGAGTTCGAGTTCCAGGGCGATCGCGCGGGCCATGGGGACGGGAGTCGTGCCGGACGGGGAGGGGAGGAGGCCGACCTGGATGTGGCGGCCTCGGCGGCGCAGGCCGTTCACCGAGGCGGCGCAGGTCGTCGGGGAGCCCAGGGCGTCCAGGGAGAGGTGGGCGCCACCGCCCGTCAGCGCGCGTACCGCCTGCGCCGTGTCCGGGGCCCGCGTGCCGTCCACACACTCCGCCGCCCCGAACTTCCTTGCCAGCGCGAGTGCTTGGGGTGAGATGTCTACCGCGATGACCCTGGCTCCCGACGCCGCCGCGATCATCACGGCCGACAGTCCGACTCCCCCGCAGCCGTGCACCGCGACCCACTCCCCCGGGGCGACCCGGCCCCGCTGCACCACCGCGCGGAACGCCGTGGCGAACCGGCATCCCAGCGATGCCGCCGTCGCGAAGGACATCTCGTCCGGCATCGCGACCAGGTTCACGTCGGCGTGGTCCAGCGCCACGTACTGGGCGAAGGAGCCCCAGTGAGTGAAGCCCGGCTGGGTCTGCCGCTCGCACACCTGCTGGTCGCCCGCCGCGCATGCGGGGCAGGTTCCGCAGGCGCACACGAACGGGACGGTGACGCGGTCGCCGGGGTGCCAGGCGGTGACCCGGGGGCCCACCGTCTCGACCACACCGGCGAGTTCGTGGCCCGGTACGTGGGGCAGCGTGATGTCGGGGTCGTGGCCCTGCCAGCCGTGCCAGTCGCTGCGGCAGAGGCCGGTGGCCTCCACCCTCACGATCACTCCGTGGGCTGAAGGGTGGGGGTCCGGTACCTCGCGTACCTCGGCGGGTTCACCGTATTGCTCGAACACCACCGCTTTCATTTGGGCTCCCATCGCCGTTGCGGTCTGCGGGTACATCGTGGCTGGTCGCGCCGTTCCCCGCGCCCCCAGGCAGGTTCTCTCCCCCCTCGTTGACACCGAACCGTTCATGGAAGAGTCGCAAGGGGCCCGGCGCCCACCAAGTCGCCCTTCCTGTCAGCTTCATCACCGCCGGGACCAGCAGGCTCCGGACGACCATCGCGTCCATCAGTACCGCGAGGGCGATGCCCAGGCCCAGCATCTTGGTGTCGGTGACCCGGGAGGTGCCGATCGCGACCATCACCACCAGGGTGACGACGGCGATGAGGACGGCCGCCCAGGGCAGGCAGGTGGCTATCGCGTGTTTGAAGTCGACCAGGACGGCCGCCGTGCCGGTCACCTTGGTGGTGAAGGGGGTGTCCGTGGTTGGGCCGCGGCGTCGACCGCCTCGCCCTTGGGCAGCACCGTGAAGTACGCCGAGTCGCCCTTCACCAGGGGGCCGTCCACCCGTGCCACTTCGGGGAGTTGGGCGATCTCGGCCTTGTACACACGGAGAGCGTGGGTTAGGGCACGGCCCTGAACACCGCCAGGCACCGGCCGGAGAGGGCGTCGATCACCCACCCGTCGCCCGCCCAGCCGAGTACGTCCGGGCCGACCGGGATGCCCGGCGGGATCTGGAAGATGACCGGCGGGACCGGGAGCCGGCGGCCGAACGTGTAGGCCGACAGGGGTGCCAGTACGGCGATGGCCGTGATCAGGATGAGCGTCCCGGACTGCGGCATGAGGCGTATCTACCATAAAGTGCCGGTAAATCTGCCCTGTAGGAGTACGAGGGGATTTGCCGTGACCTACTCTCCGCCGCCCGGCGCGCCCCGGGCCCGTATCCCCGGGCCGCAGCAGCCGCCGCCGACGTACCCCCAGATCCGCACCGGCCTGTGGAAACACTGCCTGGGCGGCGGGCTGGCGCTGTGGGTGCTGACCGCGCTGGTCACGTACGCGACGAAGAACACCACCCTCCTGCCGACGCTGATCCTGCTCGGCAGCTTCCTGGTGCCGGTGACCTTCGTCCTGTGGGCGTACGAGCGGCACGGGCGCGATCTCGGCGTCAGCGTGATCCTGGGCTGCTTCCTGACCGGCGGCACGCTCGGGGTGCTGGGCGCCTCGGTGATGGAGTACTACCTGCTGCACCCCTCCCTGTGGATGTTCGTCGGCGTCGGTCTCATCGAGGAGGCCGTGAAGCTGGGTGCGCTGATGTTCGTGCTGCGCCGGCGGCCGCGGCTGCACGGGATGCGCGCCGGGCTGGTGCTCGGCGCGACGGTCGGCTTCGGTTTCGCGGCCCTGGAGAGCGCCGGGTACGCCTTCAACGCGGCCGTCTCCACCAAGGGCATCGATCTGCGGGCGCTCCTGGAGACCGAGATCCTGCGCGGGGTCCTCGCGCCCTTCGGGCACGGCCTGTGGACGGCGATCGCGGGTGGCGTCCTGCTCACCTACCGGCAGTTGAACGGGCGCTTCCGTTTCACCGCCCCGGTCGTCGACACGTATCTCGGCGTCTCGCTGCTGCACGCCCTGTGGGACTCGACGCACGGCATCGCCATCTGGCTGGTCGCGCGACTGTCGGGCACGGGCCTGGACAAGCAGCTGTTCGCCCAGGGATACATCCCGAGGCCGACCGACCAACAGGAGCATCTGTTCACGATGTTCTCGGTGGGCGGGATGGTGCTCGTGGCCCTGCTCGGCACCGCCTGGGTGCGGTCGCTGGCCCGGCGCGACCCCTCTTGGAGAAATACCCCCTAGGGGTATACTCTGGGGACAGAGTGAGCCACTGTGGACCACTCCGACCCCACACGCCTCTACGAGGAGAACGACATGACCGCCCAGACCGACACCCAGGGTTCCGTCACCACCGTCTACAAGGTGAGCGGGATGAGCTGCGGACACTGCGAGGGCTCCGTCTCCGGCGAGATCTCCGGGCTGCCCGGCGTCACCTCGGTGAAGGCCGTCGCGTCGACCGGCGAGGTCACCGTCGTCTCCGCCGCCCCGCTCGACGACGAGACCGTCCGCGCGGCGGTCGACGAGGCGGGCTTCGAGCTCGTCGGCCAGGTCTGATCAACGTCGGCCCGAAGAGCATCAGCACCACACGTCGGTTTTCCGACCGGGCCGTGCCGACCAGCTGATACTGGCTCCGCACGGTCCGGTCCGATGTCTGGAGTCCGGACATGACCAGTACCACCACGATCGGCACCACCGCAGAGACACCCATAGCCGCGGCCCCCGACGCCGCCGAGGTCGAGCTGCTCATCGGCGGGATGACCTGCGCCTCCTGCGCGGCCCGCGTCGAGAAGAAGCTCAACCGCATGGACGGCGTCAGCGCCACGGTCAACTACGCGACGGAGAAGGCGAAGGTCAGCTACCCGGCGGGCATCCAGGTCGCCGACCTCATCGCGACCGTGGTGAAGACCGGGTACACCGCCGAGGAACCCGCGCCGCCGGAGCCGGAGACCCAGCACACCCCCGAGGACGCCCCCGATCCCGAACTCGCCTCCCTGCGCGAGCGGTTGACCGTCTCCGCCCTCCTCGCCACGCCCGTCGTGCTGCTCTCGATGATCCCGGCCCTGCAGTTCGACAACTGGCAGTGGCTCGCGCTCACTCTCGCCGCACCCGTGGTCGTCTGGGGCGGACTGCCGTTCCACAAGGCCGCGTTCACCAACGCCCGGCACGGCGCCGCCACCATGGACACCCTCGTCTCCGTCGGCACGCTGGCCGCGTTCGGCTGGTCACTGTGGGCGCTGTTCTGGGGCGACGCGGGCATGGCCGGCATGCACGACGAGTTCCGCCTCACCGTCTCGCGCACGGACGGCGCCTCGACGATCTACCTCGAAGTGGCCGCCGGAGTCGTCGCGTTGATCCTGCTGGGCCGCTATCTGGAGGCCCGCTCGAAGCGCCGCGCGGGGGCGGCCCTGCGCGCACTCATGCAACTGGGCGCCAAGGACGTCGCCGTACTGCGGGACGGTCGTGAAGTACGGCTGCCGGTGGCCGAGTTGGCGGTCGGGGACCGTTTCGTCGTACGGCCCGGGGAGAAGATCGCGACCGACGGCACCGTCGTCGAGGGTGCCTCGGCGGTCGACGCGTCGATGCTGACCGGCGAGTCGGTGCCGCAGGACGTGGCACCGGGTGACACGGTCACGGGTGCGACCGTGAACGCCGGCGGGCGGCTCGTCGTAGAAGCGAGTCGGGTCGGGTCGGACACCCAACTCGCGCGGATGGCGCGGCTGGTGGAGGACGCGCAGAACGGCAAGGCCGAGGTGCAGCGGCTCGCCGACCGGATCTCCGGGATCTTCGTGCCGGTGGTGCTGCTGATCGCGGTCGGCACGTTCGGGGTGTGGCTCGCAGTCACCGGCGACGTGGCCGCCGCGTTCACCGCGGCCGTCGCCGTGCTGATCATCGCCTGCCCGTGCGCGCTGGGCCTCGCCACTCCGACCGCCCTCATGGTCGGCACCGGCCGCGGCGCCCAGCTCGGCATCCTCATCAAGGGCCCCGAGGTCCTGGAGTCCACCCGCCGCGTCGACACGGTCGTCCTCGACAAGACGGGCACGATCACCACCGGCCGGATGACCCTCCAAGAGGTCTACGTCGCCGAAGGCACCGACGAGCGGCAGTTGCTGCGGCTCGCGGGTGCCCTGGAGCACGCCTCCGAGCACCCCGTCGCGCGGGCCGTCGCGGCGGGCGCCGAGGAGCGGGTGGGACCGCTGCCGTCGGCCGAGCACTTCGAGAACGTGCCCGGCCGTGGCGTGCGTGGACGCGTGGAGGGCCGCGAGGTGGCCGTGGGGCGCCTCTTCGACGACCTTCCGGAGGAGTTGGCCCGAGCCAGGTCCGAGGCCGAGAGCGGTGGACGTACGGCCGTGGTGGTCGGCTGGGACGGAGCGGCGCGCGGGGTCGTCGCTGTCGCCGACGCGGTCAAGGAGACCAGTGCCGAGGCCGTACGGGAGTTGCGCGCGCTCGGGCTCACCCCGGTGCTGCTGACCGGGGACAACCGGGCGGTCGCGGAAGCGGTGGCCGCGGCCGTCGGGATCGACCCCGGCGATGTCATCGCCGAGGTGCTGCCCGAGGACAAGGTCGATGTCGTACGACGGCTGCAGGGCGAGGGGCGGACCGTCGCCATGGTGGGCGACGGGGTCAACGACGCCGCCGCGCTCGCCACCGCCGATCTCGGGCTCGCGATGGGCACCGGGACGGACGCGGCGATCGAGGCGAGCGATCTGACGCTGGTGCGCGGGGATCTGCGGGTGGCCGCGGACGCGATCCGGCTGTCCCGGCGGACGCTCGGCACCATCAAGGGCAATCTCGTGTGGGCGTTTGGGTACAACGTGGCGGCGCTCCCGCTTGCCGCCGCGGGAATGCTGAACCCCATGATCGCGGGGGCCGCGATGGCCTTCTCGTCGGTGTTCGTGGTCTCCAACAGCCTGCGACTTCGGACATTTCGCTGAAGTTCCGCAAAGTTACCGGGAGTTACGGGAACCTGAAGTAAGAGTCCCTCTAGAGACCGACGACGGCCTCACATAAGCTCTTCACAAGGCTCGCGCATCATCCTTACGCTGGGGCCCCGACCACGACATCGGGGCTCTTGCGCACCTAACGGACATATGCAAGAGACGCAGATCACAGTGATGTGAACGTAACCATCGAAGGGGTTCGAAGGTCTAAGTTGACGATGTCAGCAAGCGTCTTGGGGGGCGCGAACTGGCATCTGAGGATGTCTTGGGGGACTTCCTCAGAGATGCGTTGCCGGGACACGTACACCGGGGAGCTTTGAGCGGCCCTCCCGTCGTGCGATGTCCCGGCAGACCGCACACATCACTGGCACCACCCAGTAGTACGAGGAGTTTTGCTCGTTCTGCTCAACGAAGCTCAGTTTTATCGAGCTTCGGCACTACAGCGATTCAGGCGCTGGTTCTCAAAGACGCCCGGCCGGATCCCGTGGGGGGAATCCGCACCGGGACATGGGAAGGCGCCCTGTACGCCGGCCCGTGGGGGGACCGTCGGCAGGGCGCCTTCTTCTTTGAGTCACCGGCGCAGTACAGCGCCGCTGTTTTTGGTCTTCAGGGGCGCGGGGCTGTGACATGTGCGGCTCCGCCGCGCGGGCGCGACCAGCCCCCACCGGACCCGCAGCGAACAACCTGCGGACCCAGCGGAGTTCCTGGCGGAGTGCTTCAGCGACCCTCGACCGGCACGAAGTCGCGCTCGACGACGCCCGTGTAGATCTGGCGCGGGCGGCCGATGCGGGAGCCGGGCTCCTTGATCATCTCGTGCCACTGGGCGATCCAGCCCGGGAGGCGGCCCAGGGCGAACAGGACCGTGAACATCTCGGCCGGGAAGCCCATGGCCCGGTAGATCAGGCCGGTGTAGAAGTCGACGTTCGGGTAGAGGTTGCGCGAGACGAAGTAGTCGTCGGACAGCGCGTGCCCTTCGAGCTTCAGCGCGATGTCCAGCAGCTCGTCGGACTTGCCGAGGGCCGAGAGGACGTCGTGCGCCGCCGCCTTGATGATCTTCGCGCGCGGGTCGAAGGACTTGTACACCCGGTGGCCGAAGCCCATCAGGCGGACGCCGTCCTCCTTGTTCTTCACCTTGCGGATGAAGGAGTCGACATCGCCGCCGTTGGCCTGGATGCCTTCCAGCATCTCCAGGACGGACTGGTTGGCGCCGCCGTGCAGCGGGCCCCACAGCGCGTTGATGCCGGCCGAGATCGAGGCGAACATGTTGGCCTGCGAGGAGCCGACGAGGCGGACCGTCGAGGTCGAACAGTTCTGCTCGTGGTCGGCGTGCAGGATCAGCAGCTTGTCGAGCGCGGAGACGACGACCGGGTCGAGGTCGTACTCCTGCGCCGGGACCGAGAAGGTCATGCGCAGGAAGTTCTCGACGTAGCCGAGGTCGTTGCGCGGGTAGACGAACGGGTGGCCGATCGACTTCTTGTACGCGTACGCCGCGATCGTCGGAAGCTTGGCGAGCAGCCGGATCGTGGAGAGGTTGCGCTGCTTCTCGTCGAACGGGTTGTGGCTGTCCTGGTAGAAGGTGGACAGCGCCGAGACGACCGACGACAGCATCGCCATCGGGTGGGCGTCGCGCGGGAAGCCCTTGTAGAAGTTCTTGACGTCCTCGTGCAGCAGGGTGTGCTGCGTGATGTCGTTCTTGAACACGGTGAGCTCGTCGACGGTCGGCAGCTCGCCGTTGATGAGCAGGTAGGCGACCTCCACGAAGGTGGAGCGCTCGGCCAGCTGCTCGATCGGGTAGCCGCGGTACCGGAGGATGCCCTGCTCACCGTCGAGGTAGGTGATGGCGGATTTATAAGCGGCGGTGTTCCCGTAACCGCTGTCCAGCGTCACCAGACCGGTCTGGGCGCGGAGCTTCCCGATGTCGAAGCCCTTGTCGCCGACGGTGCTGTCGATCACCGGGTAGGTGTACTCGCCGTCGCCGTACCGCAGTACTACAGAGTTGTCGCTCACGTCATCCCTCACCGACGTTGTGCCTCTTCTTCGAGGTTGCCCTGACTGTCTCTACCATCCCCCATTTGGCGCAGGAGAGTGCACTCGGGGTCGACCATTGGGCCTATTGGCGGCACTCAGTGCCGCCAACCTGTTCATCCTGCCCCCTCCACCCCGGCATCTGGAAGTGCTGTGTGACCTTCATGACTCATTTGATCGATCATTTTTCATGCTCAGTCTGAAGTCCAGTGCCGTGCAGCGTCGTCCCGCCGAGACCGTACGCACCGCCTGGCCGATCGCCTTGCGCGATCCGACCAGCACAACCAGCTGTTTGGCCCGGGTCACGGCCGTATACAGCAGGTTCCGCTGGAGCATCATCCACGCGCTCGTGGTGACCGGGATCACCACGGCCGGATACTCGCTGCCCTGCGAGCGGTGGATGGTCACCGCGTAGGCGTGCGCCAGCTCGTCCAGTTCGTCGAATTCGTACGGCACTTCCTCGTCCTCGTCCGTCAGCACCGTGAGGCGCTGGTCCACCGGGTCGAGTGAGGTGACGACGCCGACCGTGCCGTTGAAGACACCGTTCTCGCCCTTCTCGTAGTTGTTGCGGATCTGGGTGACCTTGTCGCCGACCCGGAAGACCCGGCCGCCGAAGCGCTTCTCGGGGAGGTCGGGGCGGCCGGGAGTGATCGCCTGTTGCAGCAGCCCGTTGAGGTTGCCCGCGCCGGCCGGTCCCCGGTGCATGGGCGCGAGCACCTGCACGTCCCGGCGCGGGTCGAGCCCGAACTTGGCCGGAATCCGCCGGGCAGCCACGTCCACGGTGAGCCGGCCGACCTCCTCCGTGTCGTCCTCGACGAAGAGGAAGAAGTCCTTCATGCCGTCGGTGACCGGGTGTTGCCCGGAGTTGATCCGGTGCGCGTTGGTGACCACGCCGGACTGCTGGGCCTGGCGGAACACGCGCGTGAGGCGTACGGCGGGGATCGGACCGCCCTCCGCCAACAGGTCCCGCAGCACCTCGCCGGCGCCGACGCTGGGGAGTTGGTCCACGTCTCCTACGAAGAGGAGGTGTGCCCCTGGAGGCACCGCCTTCACCAGCTTGTTGGCGAGGAGGAGGTCCAGCATGGAGGCCTCGTCGACGACCACCAGGTCGGCGTCCAGGGGGCGGTCCTTGTCGTACGCCGCGTCGCCGCCGGGCTTGAGTTCCAGGAGGCGGTGGACAGTTGAGGCCTCGGCGCCGGTGAGTTCCGCGAGGCGTTTGGCGGCGCGGCCGGTGGGGGCGGCGAGGACGACCTTGGCCTTCTTGGCACGGGCCAGCTCGATGATCGAGCGGACCGTGAAGGACTTTCCGCAGCCGGGACCACCGGTGAGGACGGCCACCTTCTTCGTCAACGCGAGCCGGACGGCGGCCTCTTGCTCGGGGGCGAGCTCCACGCCCGTCTTCCCCTTCAGCCAGGTCAGCGCCTTGTCCCAGGCCACGTCGTGGAAGCCGGGCATACGGTCCGCCTCCGCGTGGAGCAGGCGGCGGAGCTGGGCGGCGAGGGAGAGTTCGGCGCGGTGGAAGGGGACGAGGTAGACGGCGGTGACGGGTTCCGAGTCGCCGCCGGGGCCGGGGACCTTCTCCCGTACGACGCCGGGGTCGCCGGACTCCTCGTCCGGGAGGGCGAGTTCGGCGAGGCACTCGATGACGAGCCCGGTGTCGACCTGCAACAGCTTCACCGCGTCGGCGATCAGACGTTCCTCGGGGAGATAGCAGTTGCCCTGGTCGGTGGCCTGCGAAAGGGCGTACTGGAGGCCTGCCTTGACGCGCTCCGGGCTGTCGTGCGGGATACCCACGGACTGGGCGATCTTGTCGGCGGTGAGGAAGCCGATGCCCCAGACGTCGGAGGCGAGGCGGTACGGCTGGTTCTTCACTATCGAGATCGACGCGTCGCCGTACTTCTTGTAGATGCGGACCGCGATCGACGTGGACACCTCGACGGTCTGGAGGAAGAGCATGACCTCCTTGATCGCCTTCTGCTCCTCCCAGGCGTCGGCGATCTTCTTCGTCCGCTTGGGGCCGAGCCCCGGGACCTCGATGAGGCGCTTGGGCTCGTCCTCGATGATCTGCAGGGTGTCCAGGCCGAAGTGCTGGGTGATGCGGTCGGCGAAGACGGGTCCGATGCCCTTGACGAGGCCGGAGCCGAGGTAGCGGCGGATGCCCTGGATGGTGGCGGGGAGCAGCGTCGTGTAGTTCTCCACGGTGAACTGCTTGCCGTACTGGGGGTGGGATCCCCAACGGCCCTCCATGCGGAGGGATTCGCCGGCTTGGGCGCCGAGGAGCGCGCCTACGACGGTGAGGAGATCGCCGCCGCCTCGACCGGTGTCCACGCGGGCGACCGTGTAGCCGTTCTCCTCGTTGGCGTAGGTGATCCGCTCCAGGACGCCTTCGAGGACGGCGAGGTGCCGCTCGCCTGTGGGGTTCCCCGGATTTGCCGCCTGGTTGGACATGATCTGACGGTACCGGGCGGGTGTGACAGTGGGGTGGGGTCAGGGG
>NZ_JBHXME010000028.1:0-53112 GCF_042721125.1 Streptomyces sp. NPDC058469 | reverse complement strand
GCCGCGTACTTTTCGTCCTCCCATACGGTGCGGGCGAGTTGAGCCGTGCGGCGCAGCGCGTCGTACGCGTAACCCTGCGCAGGGCTTCGATGAAGGCGGTGAAGGTGGGGGTGGGGAAGGTGAGGGTGGCTCGGGCGGGGGTCTTTGAGTCGCGGACGGCTATGTGAGTCGGGGAGTTTGCGATCTCCACACAGTTGTTCCCGTCGTCCGGGCCCGAGTAGGACGACTTCCGCCAGTTGCCCATGGCATGCCTCACAACTCTTTCGCCAGCCTGTTGATGAAGTCACGCGACCGTTCCGGGGCGAGTGACACCGCTTCCACCTTACGGAAGCGCGTTCGAAAGGCGCCGAGCTGTGCTTCGGAGTCGATGAAAGCCGAGCCATGGGGTACGTCGCGCACCACCGTGTCCAGTTTCGGAACTTGGCCGCCCGCGTACGTCATGGCGCTCGCGGCTCTGGCGAAGCCGTCCAGGTCGAACGGGATGACACGCACGGTGATGGTGTCCGATCGGGAGAGTTCGAGGAGCTTGGCGAGTTGGGTTCGGGAGGCTGCGCGGTCACTGACCCTGATCCGCAGGGCCGACTCGTGGATCACCAACTCGTACGGAATGTTGGTCTGCTGACGTCTCATCCGGTGACGGACACGCAACTCAAGCTCGTCGTGAGTGAGTTCGGGCACCCTGGCGGAGAAGACCGCGCGGGCGTAGTCCTCCGTCTGCAGCAGACCCGGTACGTACAGGATCGCCACCTCCTGCAGAAACGTGGCGTGGTGGTCCAGTTCGGCAAGGTCCAGGAACGACGTGGGCAGCAGGCCCCGGTACTCCTCCCACCAGCCGCGCGTACGGTCGGTGGCCATCGCGACCAGGGCGTCAATGAACTCCTTGTCCGTACAGGCGTAGTGGGAAGCGAGACGGCGTACCCGTTCCTCACTCACGCCGACGAGTCCAGATTCGATGTGGCTCATCTGAACGCGGTTCGCTCCGAGCAACGCTGCCGCCTCGACGGCGGTGAGCCCCGCCGCCTCGCGGAGCCTGCGCAGTTCAATCCCCAGGCGCATGTGTCGTGCGGTTGGTTCGCGCCTCTGGACCATGAATTGCTCCTCGCGACCGAGCTGGTCGGCAACGCCGTACTGCACGCGAAGGGGCCCGCCGCCCTGCGCGTGGGCTGGGCGGCGGGGGTGCTGCGGCTCGGGGCCTGGGACGCCGACCCCGAACCGCCGGAGCCGCCGCGGGCGTTGGAGGAGCTCAGTGACTCGGAAGACGGCCGCGGCCTCGCACTGGTCCGGGCCTGCGCCGACCAGTGGGGCTGGCAACCGCTGCCCCGGAACGGCAAGCGGGGGAAGCTCGTGTGGTGCGAGCTTGGCGCCGCCTGAGGCGACCACCGGGGTCTTCGAGCTTGGGCAGTACGCCCCCAGCCCTCCCGACGGGAACCTCCCCGGGAAAGTGTGACACTTCAGCGCCCAGTGTCACACTTTCCCGGGCCGCACCCCCTCCTGGCGCCGAGAATCCTCGCGCACCGCCGCCCAGACACCCACCCCGCGAGCCAGTCCGACACCGTTCATCACAATCCGGTCTCAAGGTCTTGTTAACTCGCATGTAATCGATTCCAATCCTCCATGTAATCGATTCCACGAGGAGGTGGAACGGCGATGGCGAGCATCAAGGACGTCGCCGCCGGGGCCGGGGTTTCCGTGGCCACGGTGTCGCGGGTGCTGAATGACCATCCGTCGGTCAGTGACGACGCACGCACGCGTGTGCTGGCCGCCGTAGAGGCGCTGGGCTACCGCCCGAACGCCGTCGCCCGTTCGCTGCGCACCGATCAGACCCGCACCCTCGGCCTGGTCATCAGCGACGTGCTCAACCCGTACTTCACCGAGCTGGCCCGCTCCGTCGAGGAGGAGGCCCGCGCGCTCGGTTACAGCGTCATCATCGGCAACGCCGACGAGCGGCCCGAGCTGCAGGACCACCACGTACGGACCCTGCTGGACCGTCGTATCGACGGGCTCCTCCTCTCCCCCACCGACGGCGGCTCCGCCGGGATGCTGGACGCCGCGCGCGCGGGGACCCCGATGGTGTTCGTGGACCGGTGGATCCCGGGCATGGACGTGCCCGTCGTGCGGGCCGACGGACGGGCCGCCATCCGGGATCTCGTCGCGCATCTGCACGGGCTCGGGCATCGCAGGCTCGCCATCATCGCCGGGCCCGCTGCCACCACCACCGGCAGTGAGCGCGTCGCGGCCTTCCGGGACGCGCTCGCCGAGTACGGGATGCCGCTCCCGGACGCCTACATCGGGCAGGGCGACTTCCAGGCCGAGAGCGGGCGGCGGGTCACCGAGGGCTTCCTCGATCTGCCCGAGCCGCCCGAGGTCGTGTTCGCCGCCGACAACCTGATGGCCCTGGGTGCCCTGGACGCCGTACGCGCGCGTGGGCTGCGGGTTCCCGAGGACCTCGCGCTGGCCGCGTTCGACGACATCCGGTGGTTCGTGCACACCGATCCGCCGATCACCGCGATCGCCCAGCCCACCGGCGACCTGGGGCGGGCCGCGGTGCGCGCCCTGGTCGACCAGATCGAGGGGCGGGCCCCGCAGTCCGTCACCCTCCCCGCCCGGCTCGTCGTGCGCCGCTCGTGCGGTGAGCGCGGCGACTCCAACCCCTCGCAACCCCCTGTTCGAAGGAGCCAGTCGTGAGCGACCAGGACGAGTTGCTGCGCATCGAGGGCATCCGCAAGACCTTCCCCGGTGTCGTCGCGCTGGACGGCGTCGACTTCGATCTGCGCCGGGGTGAGGTCCATGTGCTGCTCGGTGAGAACGGTGCGGGCAAGAGCACCCTCATCAAGATGCTCTCCGGCGCCTACCGCCCCGACGGCGGCCGCATCCTGGCCGGCGGCGAGGAGGTGCGCATCCACAGTGCGCAGGACTCCGCGCACCTCGGGATCGCCACCATCTACCAGGAGTTCAACCTCGTTCCCGATCTGACGGTCGCGGAGAATATTTTTCTGGGACGGCAGCCGCGTCGCCTCGGGATGATCGACCGGAAGCGGATGGAGGCCGATGCCGCCGTTCTGCTGAAGCGGGTCGGCGTGAACGTGTCTCCACGCGCGCGTGTCCGTGAACTCGGTATCGCGCGGCTTCAGATGGTCGAGATCGCCAAGGCGCTCAGTCTCGACGCGCGCGTGCTGATCATGGACGAGCCGACCGCCGTGCTCACCTCGGAAGAGGTCGAGAAGCTGTTCTCCATCGTGCGCCAACTGCGCTCGGACGGCGTCGGGATCGTGTTCATCACCCATCATCTTGAGGAGATCGCCGCCATCGGTGACCGCGTCACCGTCATTCGGGACGGCCGGTCCGTTGGGCAGGTGCCTGCCTCCACCCCTGAAGACGAGCTCGTACGGCTCATGGTCGGGCGGTCCATCGAGCAGCAGTATCCGCGTGAACGGGCCGACGCCGGCGCCGCGTTGCTCACCGTCGAGGGGCTCACCCGGGACGGGGTCTTCCACGACATCAGTTTCGAGGTGCGGGCCGGTGAGGTCGTCGGTATCGCCGGGCTCGTCGGAGCCGGTCGTACCGAGGTCGTACGGGCTGTCTTCGGGGCCGACCCGTACGACAAGGGGGCCGTCACGGTCTCCGGTGACCTGGTCCCCAGGCACGACGTCAACGCGGCGATGACCGCGGGCATCGGGCTGGTGCCCGAGGACCGCAAGGGCCAGGGGCTCGTGCTCGACCAGTCCGTGGAGGAGAACCTCGGGCTCGTCACCATGCGCGCCGCCACCCACGGCGGGCTCGTCGACCTCAAGGGGCAGCGCGAGGCCGCCGCGCGGATCGCGAAGCAGCTGGGCGTACGGATGGCCGGACTCGGCCAGCAGGTACGGACGTTGTCCGGCGGCAACCAGCAGAAGGTCGTCATCGGCAAGTGGCTCCTCGCCGACACCAAGGTGCTGATCCTCGACGAGCCGACGCGCGGCATCGACGTCGGCGCCAAGGTCGAGATCTATCAGCTGATCAATGAGCTGACAGCCGCCGGCGCCGCCGTCCTCATGATCTCCAGCGATCTGCCCGAAGTTCTCGGCATGAGTGACCGGGTGCTGGTCATGGCCCAGGGGCGCATCGCGGGCGAACTGTCCGCCGACCAGGCCACCCAGGACTCCGTGATGGCACTCGCCGTCAGCACACCCAGCACACCAACCCAAGCAACTACCGCTGTGGAGGGCCACCGTGGCCACTGACACGCTGAAGAGCACGCCGGGCGCGAGTGGCGCCTCGGGGATCCGCCGACTGCTCCTGGACAACGGGGCGTTGACCGCGCTCATCGTCCTGGTCATCGCCATGTCGGCGCTGTCCGGCGACTTCCTGACCACCGACAACCTCCTCAACGTCGGTGTCCAGGCGGCCGTGACCGCCATCCTCGCCTTCGGCGTCACCTTCGTGATCGTCTCGGCGGGCATCGACCTGTCGGTCGGTTCGGTGGCGGCCCTGTCGGCCACCGTGCTGGCCTGGAGCGCCACGCAGCACGGCGTCCCGGTCGTCCTCGCCGTAATCCTCGCGATCGCCACCGGCATCGCGGCCGGCCTCGTCAACGGCTTCCTCATCGCCTACGGCAAACTGCCGCCGTTCATCGCGACGTTGGCGATGCTCTCGGTGGCGCGCGGTCTGTCCCTGGTGATCTCACAGGGCTCCCCGATCGCCTTCCCCGACTCGGTCTCGCACCTCGGCGACACCCTCGGCGGCTGGCTGCCGGTGCCGGTGCTCGTGATGATCGCGATGGGGCTCATCGCCGCCTTCATCCTCGGCCGGACCTACATCGGCCGCTCCATGTACGCGATCGGCGGCAACGAGGAGGCCGCGCGCCTCTCGGGGTTGCGCGTGTCCAAGCAGAAGCTCGCGATCTACGCCCTGTCCGGCGTCTTCGCCGCCGCCGCGGGCATCGTCCTCGCCTCCCGGCTCTCCTCCGCGCAGCCGCAGGCCGCCGACGGCTACGAGCTGGACGCGATCGCGGCGGTCGTCATCGGCGGCGCCTCCCTCGCGGGCGGCACCGGCAAGGCGTCCGGCACGCTCATCGGCGCGCTGATCCTCGCGGTGCTGCGCAACGGCCTCAACCTCCTTTCCGTGTCCGCCTTTTGGCAGCAGGTCGTCATCGGTGTCGTCATCGCGCTGGCGGTGCTGCTCGACACCGTGCGGCGCAATGCGGGCGCAACTCCCGTCGCCGGTGCGGGCGGTGGCGGCAAGGGCAAGCAGGCGACGACGTACGCACTCGCGGCCGTCGTGACCGTGGCGATCGTCGGCGCGACCTCGTTCCTGCACAACGACTCCTCTACGTCCGCGAAGCCCAAGCTCGGTCTGTCGCTCTCCACGCTCAACAACCCGTTCTTCGTGCAGATCCGGGCCGGTGCCCAGGCCGAGGCGAAGAAGCTGGGCCTGGACCTGACGGTCACGGACGCGCAGAACGACGCGTCCCAGCAGGCCAACCAGCTGCAGAACTTCACCAGTTCCAACTACGGCGCGATCATCGTCAACCCGGTGGACTCGGACGCGGCGAGCAACTCCGTGAAGGCCGCCGACAAGGCGAAGATCCCGGTGATCGCCGTCGACCGTGGCGTCAACAAGGCGGCCGTGGACACCCTCGTCGCCTCCGACAACATCGCGGGCGGTGAACTCGCCGCCAAGACCATCGCCGAGAAGCTGGGCGGCACCGGCAAGATCGTCATCCTCCAGGGCCAGGCGGGTACTTCGGCGGCGCGCGAGCGGGCGGAGGGCTTCGCCAAGGGGCTGAAGGCCTACCCCGGCATCCAGGTCCTGGCCCAGCAGCCGGCCGACTTCGACCGCACCAAGGGCCTCGACGTGATGTCGAACCTGCTCCAGGCCCACCCCGACGTCCAGGGCGTCATCGCCGCCAACGACGAGATGGCCCTCGGCGCGATCAAGGCGCTCGGTTCCAAGGCCGGCAAGTCGGTCTCGGTCGTCGGCTTCGACGGCACCCCCGACGGCCTGACCGCCGTCAAGCAGGGCACGCTGTACGCGTCCGTGGCGCAGCAGCCGAGCCAGCTCGGCAAGATTGCCGTGGACAACGCGCTGCGCGCGGCTCAGGGCAAGAAGGTGGAGACGACGGTCAAGGTGCCGGTGAAGGTGGTCACGAAGGAGAACGTGGCCGGGTTCACCGGCTGACAACGACCGGATCAACACTCCAAGTCACCACTGTGGGGAGTCAATTGATGTACGACTACGACCTCCTGGTCGTGGGATCGGCCAACGCCGACCTCGTGATCGGCGTCGAGCGGCGGCCGGGCGCCGGTGAGACGGTCCTCGGTTCCGACCTGGCCGTCCACCCCGGCGGCAAGGGCGCCAACCAGGCGGTCGCCGCCTCCCGGCTGGGAGCCCGTACGGTCCTGCTGGCCCGGGTCGGCGACGACGCGCACGGCCGGCTGCTGCTCGACTCGCAGCGGGCCGCCGGTGTCGACACGGTGGGCGTGCTCGTCGGCGGTGCGCCGACCGGGGTCGCGCTGATCACGGTGGACCCGTCCGGCGACAACAGCATCGTGGTGTCGCCGGGGGCCAACGGAAAGCTGTTCCCCATCGACATCCAGGCCGCCGCGTGTCTCTTCCAGGCCGCCCGGGTGGTCTCCGTACAGCTGGAGATCCCGTTGGAGACGGTCGTGGAGGTCGTACGGAATCTGGCGGACTCAAGCCGCTTCGTGCTGAACCCGTCGCCGCCCCGGCCACTCCCGTCCGAAGTACTGGCCGCCTGCGACCCGTTGATCGTCAACGAGCACGAGGCGAAGGTGATCCTCGGGGACGCGTGTGTGAGCGAGCGGCCCGAGGACTGGGCGCGGATCCTGCTGGCGAAGGGGCCGCGTTCGGTGGTCGTGACATTGGGCGCGGAGGGCGCGTTGGTGGCCTCCAAGGACGGGGTCACGCGGGTGCCGTCCGTGACGGTGGACGCCGTGGACACCACGGGCGCGGGCGACGCGTTCACCGCGGCGCTGGCCTGGAAGCTGGGCACGGGCGTCGGCCTCGCGGAGGCGGCGGTGTACGCGGCCCGGGTCGGGGCGGTGGCCGTCACGAGGAAGGGCGCCCAGGACTCCTTCCCGACGGCGGACGAGGTCGCCGCACTGTGCTGTGCCGGCCCGGGGGACGCAGCATCCGACAGCGGCTCCGCCGCGGGCCGGACCCCCGGCAGCGAAGACGAGTCGGGCAGCGTGTCCGGAACACCCGAGCGAGGCGAATCCCCGTGAAGAAGGCAGGGATTCTCAACCGTCATCTCTCCGGTGCGCTCGCCGAGTTGGGGCACGGGGACGGGGTGCTGGTGTGCGACGCCGGTATGCCGATCCCCAAGGGGCCGCGGGTGGTGGACCTGGCGTTCCGGGCCGGGGTGCCGTCGTTCGCGGAGGTGCTGGACGGGCTGCTGGCCGAGCTGGTGGTGGAGGGCGCGACGGCGGCGAGCGAGGTGCGCGGCGCCAATCGGGCGGCCACGGCGCTGCTCGACGCCCGCTTCCCCGACCTCGATCTCGTCTCCCACGAGCGGCTCAAGGAGTTGTCGGCGGGTGCGCGGCTGATCGTACGGACGGGCGAGGCGCGGCCGTACGCGAACGTGCTGTTGCGGTGCGGGGTGTTCTTCTAGGGCCCGATCCAGGCTCGGGGTCAGGGTTCCGGGAACACCAGGGTCAGCCCGTACTGTCGCTCGGCGCGGTGCACGGCCGGGAGGAGTCTCGTGCGGAGGGTGCGGATCTCGGCGGTGCGGGCGGTGCGGAAGCCGGTGCGCAGGTGCAGGCGGGCGGGGGTGCGGACGGCCTCGACGGGGCGCATGCAGGTGGCGTAGACGCGACCCGACTCGGCTTCCACAGCCGGGAGTTCGGCCGCGGTGGCGGACTGCTGGCGGGCGTCGGCCATGGCCATGAAGGCCTGCTCGTCGCGGGCCTCGACGCCGTGCGCGGACAGGCAGCGGGACAGCCCTCGTCGGGCCCGGACGGTGGCGGGATCGCGATCCACGGAGCCGAGTTCGCCGAACCACCGCTGTTCCACCGGCAGGTAGATGTCACTCAGTACGGCCGCGGCCTGCGCGCCCTCGGCCCGGCAGCGGCGCACCTCCGCCGCGGTGCCGGTGTGGGCCGTGGAAGGGGCGGTCGTGGTGGCGGGGACGGCCGCGCTGGTGCTCAGGCCGTGCCGGGCGATGAAGTCCAGGTCGGGCAGGGCGAAGAAACGGATGAACGCGAGGGGGATCTCCTCGGGCAACGCGAATCCACCCCTGCGCGCGCAGTCGGCGGCGGCCGCCCGGCCCACCTGCTGCCCGAACACGTACAGGCCCTGGGTCCACCGGGTCTCGGCGCCCGTGGCCGGCAGGACCATGCGCACGGGGTCGTCCGGCAGGGTGTGGCCGAGGCGGGCCGGAGTCACCGGGGCGGCCCGGGTGCCGGACGGCCGGTCGGCGACGTCGGCGGCATGGGCGGAACACGCGGTGACGAGCAGCGCGACGGCCACCGCGAGGGCCGCGCGCACCAGGACCGGGCGCCGGAGCATCCGGGCACTCCTCTCCTCCCGCCGACCGGGGGCACCGTCCGGCGTGGACGGCACCCCCGGCGGATGCGGGACCGGGGTCAGTGGACGACCTTGACGGTGTCGCCGCCGTTCGCGGCACTCGCCACCGTGAACAGAGTGTTGTCGGAGACGTTGGTGCACAGCAACTCGCTGTTGACGGCGTAGCTGCCGTCATAGAGCCAGATGTAGCCCGCGTCGCAGGTTTTCCAGGAGCTGGTGGACGTGTGGTAGAGGCGACCGGCGTAGCCGTCGTAGCCGTAGACCGTCTTGTCGTCGACGTAGACGAGGTTGAGGTCGTTGCAACTGCTGGTCGACGACTTCCGCACCTGGGTGCCGACGCCCTCGTAGTTTCCGGTGGACAGGGTGCTCGTCGCACAGGCGGCCGGTGCGGCGGACGCGGTCGGCGCCAGGACCAGACAGGTGGCCGCGGCGACGAGCGCGAGCGCGCCGGCCGCGATGGCGTTCTTCATGGGTTCCCCCTTCGACAGTGGTCACGGGCGGGGCGGTTCGCTGCCCCCGCCGGTGCTTCGCCGGACACGTTGGCAGCGTGGGCCCGGTGCGGACGAGCACCTTCGAACTGGCTCGAATGTCGCTGGCCGGGCGGCGGAGGCCGTTGTTCCACCGGTGGCTGTGGGGCGGTCGGGGCGAAGGGTGTGGGTGGTGTTCGGCGCGCGAGGGTGCCGTGTGACGCGAAAGCGACTGCGCGGGCCTACGACTCGGCGGGCGCCGCGCGTACGGCCGGTGCGGTGGGGACCGGCCGGCGGAGCAGAGCCGCCCCGAGCGGGGTGAGTGTGTGCAGCACGGTGTTGCCGACGCGATGGCTGGTGGTCAGGCCGGAGTCGCGCAGGACCGTGGTGTGGTGGGTCGCGGTGGCGGGTGAGATGCCCAGGCGGCGCGCCAGTTCCGAGGTGGTCGCGCCGGACGCGACGCCGCGCAGTGCCGCCGCCCGGGTCCGGCCCAGCAGTGCGGCGAGGGAGGCGTCGGCGGGACGCACGGGGGCGGGCGGGCGCTTGTGGTGCAGGGGGTAGATCAGCACGGGCTGCAGCTGCGGGTCGGCCATGGAGACCGGCGACTGCCAGCAGAAGTAGGTGGGGACGAGGCGCAGTCCGCGGCCGTCGAGATACAGGTCCCGGTCCTCGACGTAGTCGATGTGGAGCACCGGCGGGTGCCAGCGCATGGACGGCGAGAGGCCGGAGAGCAGTCCGTCGACGCCGGTGTCGAGGACCTCGTGGGCGCGCAGGGCCCGTTCGCCGGTGAGCTCCGTGTGGATGCGGTCGTGGTGGGGGGCGACGACGGCGTCGTAGTAGGCGCGCAGGACCTTGGCCAGCTCCTCGCGCGCCGGGCGCTCCACCAGACGCGCGGCCCAGGTGGGCACCCCGCTCGAACTGCGCAGCAGGCCCAGCTCATGGGCGACCCGGGCGGGCGGGGTGTCGACGACCGCCGCGAGCCCGCGGTCCAGGCCGTCCGCCGACTCGGCGGGGGTGAGGAAGTCGGGCAGGTACCGCGCCCGGGGCAGAAGCGGGACGAGCAGCCGGCGTACGGCCGCGCCGAGCGGCGTGCCCGCGAGGGTGGCCCGGGCGCCGCGGTGCCAGTCGGCGTACGCCCAGCGGCCCTGGGTGGTCTGCAGCCGGTGCAGGGTGCAGACGACCTCCCAGAGCGGGTCGGGGTCGCTCGCGAGGCGGAGGCGTCTCAGGTCTTCGGGAGAGAAGTGGATCCGCAGCACTGCACCCGCCCCCGGCTCGGTCGTCCTTCGCCACATGATGGAGCGTGGGCGACGACCGTCACGGAGGCAACGTACGGATTCGGCCGCTTCTTCTTGTCCCGTCCGACGCGCTGGTTCCGGCCGGGGCACGGCGTGGGCGGCGCGAAGGCGGCACAAATTCGAGGGGGCCCGGTCCGTCGACCAAGCCCCCTCGGGTTTTCCCCTCCAGCATCAGAACCCCCGCGATCCCCCCAGATCCCCCTCCAAGAGTCCTGATGCCAAGTACGACCCGCATGGTGGGGAGAGGGTTGTACGACATCTTGAGAATTCTTCAAAACGGCTTCCGGGTGCCGACGAATCGGGGCGGACGTAGCGTTTCAGGCATGAGCGAAGACTCTGCTACGACCTTCCGCGACGACGTCCTCGACGAGCTGGGCGGCGACAAGGTCCAGGAGATCGCGGGCCTGCTGGGGACGGACGAGGCGGGCGCCCGGGACGTGGTCGGCACGACCGCGTCGGCGCTGTCCGGCGAGGCGGCGGCCGTCGGGACCGTGGAGACACCGCAGGAGGCTCCGCTCCAGGGCGTGGCCACGCTGGGCGGTTTCGCGACCGGTGGGCTCATGGCCGGGGTGCTGGCCAAGGCGGCCAGGCCGGTGGCGAACGCCGTGGCCAAGAAGACGGGGCTGCCGCCGGCGACCGTCACGCGGGTCGTCGAGATGCTGGTCCCGGTGGTGCTGACCGTGCTGACCAAGCGGGCGGCGAAGAAGAAGTAGCCCGTGCGGTGCGGGTGTTGGCCGGTCGGTACGGCATACTCCTGACCTCCTGTCCCACCCCGGATCGAACGGGGTGGGGCAGGGTTCAGGGGTGTGTCAGTGCGGGGCGGTCGGCGTCAGCGGACGGTGACCGAGACCGACTTGGACACGGCGGCGCCGTCCTTGACGCGCAGGACCTCGACGCCCTTCTTCTGGAACTTGTCGGTCAGCTTGTAGGCGCTGTGGCCGACCTTGGCGGTCACGGGCAGGGACTTCCACGTCGCACCGCTCTTGACCTGGAGCGTCACCTTGGTGCCCTCCTTCAGACCGGCGGTCTTGCCGGTGAAGGTGACCACGTCGCCGAGCTTCACGGCGGCGTGGTTGGCCTTGAGGGTGATGCTCCGCGCCGGGGCGGGCGCGGCGACGGCGGAGGTGGCGCCGGCGGCGACGAGCGCCGCGGAAACCACGGATACGGCGGCGATACGCACGTTCACAGATAACTCCTTGTTTTGTTTCTCGAATTACTTCTCTTATGCATCTCTCAGGCTTCTCTCATACGGGAGAAAGCCCGGAAGGCCGCGCTTCCGGGCTTTCTCCCGGCCCCGCGGCGAGCACGATCCTACAGACATGACCTGGGGAGATACGGTTCCGGAAAGCTCCGAAAAACCTAAATCGACAGGCTGGTCACAGGAATTGCGCACACCGCACCGACCCTGATCTGCATTTATAAGGAGGAGCTGTGTGAAGGTGGCTCTCACATTCCGGCAGCCGCCGGACGCGGACATGAAACTGCCCCGCACCGACGAATCGCCGATGCGGGGCAGAACACTCAGACAGTGACGAACTGCCGGTGCGAGCGGGTCGCTCACGGACTCATCGGATCACGTGCTCCACGAACCGCGCCGCCGTCTCGGCGAGCACCTCGCGCCCGTCCCGTGCCCACAGCCCGTCGTTGAACAACTCGACCTCGATGGGCCCGGTGTATCCGGCGGCCTCGACGTACGACAGCCACTCCCGCATGTCGATCGCACCGTCCCCGATCTGCCCGCGGCCGTTGAGCACGCCCTCGGGCAACGGGGTGGTCCAGTCGGCGAGTTGGAAGGTGTGGATACGGCCGCCCGCGCCCGCCCGGGCGATCTGCTCGGGCGCCCGGTCGTCCCACCAGATGTGGTACGTGTCCACCGTCACGCCGACCTGCTGTGCGGGGAAGCGCTCGGCGAGGTCGAGGGCCTGGGTGAGCGTCGAGACCACGCAGCGGTCGGAGGCGAACATGGGGTGCAAGGGCTCGATGGCCAGCCGTACGCCCCGCTCCTCGGCGTAGGGCCCCAACTCCCCCAGCGCGTCGGCGATCCGCTCCCGCGCGCCGTGCAGGTCCTTGGAGCCGGCCGGCAGACCGCCGGACACCAGGACCAGCGTGTCCGTGCCGAGGGTGGCGGCCTCGTCGACGGCCCGGCGGTTGTCGTCGAGGGCGCGGGCGCGCTCGTCCGGGTCGGTCGCCGTGAAGAAACCGCCCCTGCACAACGTTGTCACCGCGAGCCCCGCGTCGCGGACCAGCTTCGCGGTCGCCTCCACGCCGTACGACTGGACGGGCTCGCGCCACAGTCCGACGCCGGGGACGTCCAACTCCAGGCAGGCGTCCACCAGTTCGGGGATGCTGAGCTGCTTCACCGTCATCTGGTTGATGGAGAAGCGCGCCAACTCGGGATTGCTCACTGGGTCACTCCGTACAGGGCGAGCAGGTTCTTCATCCGTTCCTCCGCGAGCTTCGGGTCGGGGAACAGGCCCAGGCCGTCGGCGAGTTCGTAGGCGCGGGCGAAGTGCGGGAGGGAGCGGGCCGACTGGAGGCCGCCGACCATGGTGAAGTGCGACTGGTGGCCCGCGAGCCAGGCCAGGAACACCACGCCCGTCTTGTAGAAGCGGGTCGGCGTCTGGAAGAGGTGGCGGGACAACTCGACGGTGGGGTCGAGGAGTTCACGGAATCCGGCCGCGTTCCCGGTGTCCAGGGCCCGGACCGCCTCCGCCGCCAGCGGGCCGAGCGGGTCGAAGATGCCGAGCAGGGCGTGACTGAAGCCCTGGTCGTCGCCCGCGATCAGCTCGGGGTAGTTGAAGTCGTCGCCGGTGTAGCAGCGGACGCCCTGCGGCAGCCGGCGCCGGATGTCGATCTCCCGCTGAGCCTCCAGGAGCGACACCTTGATGCCGTCGACCTTGTCGGGGTGCGCGGCGATGACTTCGAGGAACGTGTCGGTGGCCGCGTCGAGGTCGGCCGAACCCCAGTAGCCCGCGAGCGCCGGGTCGAACATCGGGCCCAGCCAGTGCAGGACCACGGGCTCGGACGCCTGGCGCAGGAGATGGCCGTAGACCTCCAGGTAGTCCTCGGGCCCCTTCGCGACGGCCGCGAGCGCCCGGGACGCCATCAGGATGGCCTGCGCGCCCGACGCCTCGACGAGGGCCAACTGCTCCTCGTACGCGGCCTGTACGTCGGCCAGGGACGCCGGGCCGGTGAGCTGGTCGGTGCCGACGCCGCAGGCGATCCGGCCGCCGACCGCCTTGGCCTCGGCGGCGCTGCGGCGGATCAGCTCGGCCGCGCCCGCCCAGTCCAGGCCCATCCCGCGCTGGGCGGTGTCCATCGCCTCGGCGACACCGAGCCCGTGGGACCAGAGGTGGCGGCGGAAGGCGAGGGTGGCGTCCCAGTCGACGGCGGCGGGCGAGTCGGGGCTCGTGTCGGCGAAGGGGTCGGCGACGACGTGCGCCGCCGAGAACACCGTACGAGAGGTGAAGGGGGTGCCGGAGGTGACGGCGAGGGGTTCGGGCCGGGGTTCGTAGGACCGCAACCCGCCCTTGGAGTCGGGGAGTCGGATGGTCACAGGGTGATCTCCGGTACGTCGAAACGGCGGCCCTCGGCGGACGACTTCAGGCCCAGCTCGGCGAGCTGGACGCCGCGGGCGCCGGCCAGGAGGTCCCAGTGGTACGGGGCGTCGGCGTAGACGTGGCGGAGGAACAGCTCCCACTGGGCCTTGAAGCCGTTGTCGAAGTCGGTGTTGTCGGGGACTTCCTGCCACTGGTCGCGGAAGACCTCGGTGGCGGGGAGGTCCGGGTTCCAGACCGGCTTGGGGGTCGAACTGCGGTGCTGGGCACGGCAGTTGCGCAGACCGGCGACGGCCGACCCTTCCGTCCCGTCGACCTGGAACTCGACGAGTTCGTCGCGGTTGACGCGGACGGCCCAGGAGGAGTTGATCTGGGCGATGGCACCGCTGTCGAGTTCGAAGATGCCGTAGGCGGCGTCGTCGGCGGTGGCGTCGTAGGGCTTGCCGTTCTCGTCCCAGCGCTGCGGGATGTGGGTGGTGGCGATGGCCTGGACGGACTTGACGCGGCCGAACAGCTCGTGGAGGACGTACTCCCAGTGCGGGAACATGTCGACGACGATGCCGCCGCCGTCCTCCGCGCGGTAGTTCCACGACGGGCGCTGGGCGGTCTGCCAGTCGCCCTCGAAGACCCAGTAGCCGAACTCGCCCCGGATGGACAGGATGCGGCCGAAGAAGCCGCCGTCGATGAGCCGCTTGAGCTTGAGCAGACCCGGGAGGAAGAGCTTGTCCTGGACGACGCCGTGCTTGATGCCGGCGGCGTCGGCGAGGCGGGCCAGTTCCAGCGCGCTCTCGAAGTCGGTGGCCGTCGGCTTCTCGGTGTAGATGTGCTTCCCGGCCGCGATCGCCTTCCTGAGCGCCTCCTCGCGGGCCGAGGTGACCTGGGCGTCGAAGTAGATCTCGACGGTCGGGTCGGCGAGGACCGCGTCGACGTCCGTGGAGACGTTCGCCGGGTCCAGTCCGTGCTGCTCGGCAAGCGCCTTCAGCGCGTGCTCGCGGCGGCCTACGAGGATCGGTTCCGGCCACAGCACGGTTCCGTCGCCCAGGTCTAGACCACCCTGCTCGCGCAGTGCGAGGATCGAGCGGACGAGGTGCTGTCGGTAGCCCATGCGCCCGGTCACGCCGTTCATGGCGATACGCACCGTCTTGCGTGTCACGTGTTTCCCTTCGTCCGCATGCGTTTCAAGAACGCAGCAAGCGCTTTCTATATATGCAGAAGCTAGCCTTTGCCCACTGGTCTGTACAAGACCGTGATGGGGTCGAGTTGTTCGAGGGGGCGAACAGCGGGGGCAGATGGCCTTATCGTCTGCTCGGACGGGGGCTTCCTTTGGGCAGCCTGTGTACGACTGAGCAGCCTATGTACAACGGCGTACGACAAGATGCGCGACCGAAGATGCGCGACCGGAGGACGAACAACATGACGGTGACCCTGGCGGACGTGGCGGCCCGCGCCCAGGTCTCCCCCGCGACGGTGTCGCGCGTACTGAACGGCAACTACCCGGTCGCGGCCACCACCCGTGAGCGCGTGCTGCGGGCGGTGGACGATCTCGACTACGTCCTGAACGGGCCCGCGAGCGCACTCGCCGCGGCCACCTCCGACCTGGTCGGCATCCTGGTCAACGACATCGCCGACCCCTTCTTCGGGATCATGGCGAGCGCTATCCAGTCCGAGATCGGGGGACCCGGGGGGCGTGCGGGCGGGGAACGGCTGGCCGTGGTGTGCAACACGGGCGGCGCCCCGGAGCGCGAGCTGACGTACCTGACCCTGTTGCAGCGGCAGCGGGCGGCGGCGGTCGTGCTGACCGGCGGCGCCATGGAGAACGCGCCACACGCGGCGGCGGTCGCGGCGAAGCTGCGGAAGCTGGGCGAAGCCGGGACGCGGGTGGTGCTGTGCGGGAGGCCGCCGGCGCCGGACACGGGGGCGTTCGCGCTGACCTTCGACAACCGCGGGGGCGGGCGGGAGCTGACCGAGCACCTGATCGGGCTTGGGCATCGCCGGCTGGGCTACATCGCGGGCCCGGAGGAACGGACGACGACGCGGCACCGACTTGAGGGCCACCGGGAGGCGCTGGCCGCGCACGGGATCGTAGAGGACCCGCGATGGACCGTGCACGGGCGGTACGACCGGCGGTCGGGGTACGAGGCCACGCTGGAGCTGCTGCGGCGGGATCCGTCGTTGACGGCCGTGGTCGCGGCGAACGACTCCGTCGCGGTGGGGGCGTGTGCGGCGCTGCGGGAGTCGGGGCGGCGGATTCCGGACGACGTCTCGGTCGCCGGGTTCGACGATCTGCCGTTCAGCGTGGACGCGGTGCCTTCGCTTACGACGGTGCGGTTGCCGTTGTCGGAGGCGGGGGCCCGGGCGGGGCGGATCGCCATGGGGCGGGAGGAGCCGCCGCCGGGGGGGATCGCCACGGTTCGGGGGGAGTTGATGGTTCGGGGGTCTTCGGGGGTGCCGCGGAAGTAACGGCGGTCGGGAGTGGGCGTGTTGGGGCGCGGTGTTGCCAGGTCTACGCCCCAGGGCCCTTCGCTCGTTTTGGTTCGCTCGTTTTGGTTCGCTCGCTTTGGTTCGCTCGTTTTGGAGAGCCGGATGGCTTGTGGGAGTTGTTCCAGCGGATGGTTCCGGCTCCTCCGATACGGCCCCCAGGCGGTGGCCGCCGCAGGTGTGGAGACCGGCAGTTGCTGTCGGCCATCCTCGCCTCCCAGCGACTGGACCGTCACCGTTGGACCGCGGAGCGGACGGTGGCATGGTTGGCCGGGTGCCGCCGCCCGCGTCGTCGCTATGAGCGCGAGGCGATGCGTTTCCTGGCTTTGCGTCGCCGCTGCCTTGGTCTGCTCTACCGCCGACCGGCCGGGTCGAACGCCTCAGGGAACCGATTCAGGTCGGCCAGGCCCGGCACGTCGTGCGCAGCTCCACTTGCGGGGCTGCCGAAGACCCGTAGCCATCCCTCCTCTACCAGCAGACCACCGCAGTGCAGTACCACCGCGCCCAGGTACGACCTGGCCGTGATCTGCGGCTGAAGAATCGACGCCCTGCCCAGAGCGCTATCGGATGGAAGCACCTCGACAGACACCGGACTCGTGTCAAGTGCTGTCAGTTCCAACCGTCGAGTGAGACCTGTGCCCCGCCTGACACATAGTGCGGCAGGGCGCTGGCGGTGGTGTTCACGAACTCTTCGGGGATGGCGTCGGTGTCGACCCAACTGACCTGCGCGTGCTTGTGCGGTTCGCGGTTTTCGGGTTCGCCGGTCCATTTGAGGGCGGCGAAGACGACAGTAAGGACCCGTCGAACTCCAGGTACGCCAAGCACTGCTCGACCACTTGACGGTGACGAGCATCCAGCGCAGGAGGTGACCTCAATGCATGGGTCTGAGAAGTACTGACCGCCGCCAAGAAGTTGCCCTACGCTCCCCCAATGCCTCGTGCCCTGATCCTCGGCGGAACCGGTCTCGTCGGACGGGCGACCGCGCTGCGGTTGCTGAAGGCCGGTTGGCAGGTGGATGTCACCGGCCGGAACCCCGCTCACATGCCGCCCGAACTGAGCGCGCTCGGGGGCGAGTTCAGGGCAGTGGACCGCGCGGACTCCACCGCCCTGCGGGCCGCAGTCGGCGAGGGAACCGACCTCCTCGTCGACTGCCTCTGCTTCACCACCGCCGACACCCGTTCACTGCTGCCGTTGGCCGCGCACGCGACCTCCACCGTGCTGATATCCAGTCGAGCCGTCTACATCGACGCGGCGGGCAACCACGTCAACTCATCGACCCCGCCCCACTTCTCCGGCCCGATCTCCGAGACCCACCCGACCATGGCCCCGCGCGACGACATCGACTACCGCTCACGCGAGGGCTACGGCGCGAACAAGGTCGCCGCGGAGCAGGTCGCGTGGGAGAGCGGGTTGCCCATCAGTGTGTTGCGGCCGTCGCAGATTCACGGGGTCGGCGCGTCCCCGGCGCGTGAATGGGCCGTCGTCAAGCGGGTGTTGGACGACCGTACGGCCTTGCTGCTGGCCGATCGGGGCGCCGGGGTCGTCCACACCTCCGCCGCCGCGAATCTCGCCGCGCTCATCGAGACGGTCGCCGAGCGGCCGGGTAACCGCGTCCTCAACTGCGCCGATCCGGACGCGCCCAGCGCGCTGGAGATCTGCCGGGCGATCGCGGGGCACTTCGGCCATGAGTGGGAGGAGGTCCTGCTGGACGACACGGCACCTGCCGGCCTGGGCCGTACTCCCTGGGACTCCCCGCACCCGATCGTCCTCGACACCTCCGCCGCGACGGCACTCGGCTACCGGCCGGCCGGTACCTACGCGACCACGATCGCGCCCGCACTCGACCGGCTGGTGGAAGCGGCACGGAACGGCCAACCTCCCGTCGACGACGGGTACTTCGCGGAGTACCTCGACTATGCGGCCGAGGACGCGTTTCTTGCGGGGCGGGGCGGGCGGTCGGGGCGGTGACGAGGAAGGACGAGAGCGGGGAAGCGGCACTGCCCTGTCCAGGGCTCCCCGCCACGCGTTGCGTCACTGATGGAACCGCCACCGGCCTTCAGAGATGACATCCACCTTGCCGTCCCTGACGCGAACGGCCGTGTCGTCGTCGATGAAGTAGATCGGGAAGTCCGCCCGCGCAGCGATGCGATCGGCCCAGGCGTCGTCCCGCTCGGGGAAGTTCGGCGAGTACAGGTGGGGCTTGAGATACCAGTCGAAGAGACCGAACGGCGGCTCCACGGTCGTCGCGCCGAGCACGTGGAGGTCCGCGGTGTCCCCGATGACGTCGGCGGAGTGTCCGGTGAGATGGCGGCTGAAGATCATCGATCCGGCGCTGACCCCCACATAGACCCGGTTCTCCAGCGCCTCAAGGAAGCCGTCGGCCAGGCCGTTGCCGGTGATGCTGCGCGCGAGGTGATAGTGGTTGCCGCCCTCGACATAGATGACGTCGGCGCGGAGCAGCCGGTCGAGCACCAACTGCCGGGGCAGGCCGTTCAGCTCCAGGACGTCGAACTCCCGCCAGCCGAGGCCGTGCAGCCGGTTCATGTCCGCGACGAACCACCCGTGGTCGCCGGGCTCGGCGACGGATGCCGTGGGAACGAACACGATGTTCGCCGATCCGAACGGCTTTCCCAGCATGTCCCGCAGCGCATCCCGCAGCGTCTCGTTGCGCAGGCCACTCGCCGTCAACAGAAAGTTCATCGGGCGAGCCAAGCACGGCTGACGGCCCCGCGCAACGAACCCGGGATCCGCCCATACCGTCACGGCACGGCCGCGTCAGGAGCAGCCACTGAGGCACTGAAGTCCGTCATCCTGGATCGGTCGACTTACCTCCGCTCTCGGCGGCAACCGCTCAACCGGACTGTCCGGCCGACGACCACTCACCCATCCACTGCTCCGCGCCCCACGCCTCGAACCGCCCCACCTCGGTGAACCCCAGCTTCGCCGCGAGCCGCATCGAGCGGGCGTTGGCGGTCTGGGTGCAGAGGATCACCGGCTCGCCGGGAAGCGTGTCGGCGAACCAGGCGAGCGCCGCCGCGGATGCCTCGGCGGCGTACCCGCGCCCCCACGCCTCCGGCAGGAACAGGTAGCCGAGGTCGGCCTCCCCGGCGTCCGGACGGACCTGACTCCGGTGCTCCCCCTCGCGCCGGTTGAACTCGACGGTGCCGATCATCGCTCCGCCGAGTTCGATCACGAAAAGGCCGGGGCGCCGCCCCGGTATCTCGGGCACCGTGCGTTCGAGCTCGTCACGCGGTCGGGGGCCGCCGACGTACGCGCCCACCTCCGGCGATGCGAACAACTCGATGAACGCCGCACGGTCCCGGGCCTCGGACTCGCGGAGCACGAGCCGCTCGGTCCGGATCGGGGCAGGTGGCCACGCGACGGGGCCGAGTCCGGTCATGGCGGGCAACCTATCCCAGCCCAAAACCATGGACGCGCACCCCTCCTCAGTACTACGGTCAGAACCGCCATACCTCTGACTGAGTCAACTACCCTGAGCGACCACCGGGGATCGATCATGACCGTCCAGGACATCCGCGCCTTCAACCGCTTCTATACGAACGTCATCGGCGCCCTCGACTACAGCCGCCACCTCTACGCCCCGTTCACCCTCACCGAGTCCCGCGTCCTGTACGAACTCGCGCACTCCCCGCGTACGGACGCCGCCGATCTCCGTTCCGAACTCTCCCTCGACGCCGGGTACTTGAGCCGGATCCTGAACCGGTTCGAGCAGGACGGGCTGGTCGAACGGGCGCCCTCGGAGCGGGATCCGCGGCGGCGGCAGGTCACGCTCACCGTGCGGGGGCGGGAGACCGCCGAGTTGTTGGCCGAGCGGGCGGACGAATCCGTGGGGGCGCTGCTGGCGACCGTGCCGGACGCCGACCGGCCGCGGCTCGCCGAGGCGCTACGCACCGTACGGACCATTCTGTCGGTGTCGGACAAGCGGCGGCCACGGCCCGAGGACGTCGTGCTGCGGGAGCCGGGGCCCGGTGATCTGGGGTGGATCGTGCAGCGGAACGCGGCGCTGTACGCCGCCGAGTACGACTTCAACGCCGACTACGAAGGGCTCGTGGCGCGGATCGTCGCCGATTTCGCCGAGGATCACGATCCGCATCTGGAGCGGGTGTGGATCGCCGAGCTCGACGGGCGGGCGGTGGGGTGTGTGATGTGTGTACGGGACGATGCTCCGGGTACCGCCCGGCTGCGGTTGCTGCTCGTCGAGCCCGACGCGCGCGGGCTGCGGATCGGGGATCAACTCGTCTCGGCGGTCGTCGAGTTCGCGCGCGGGGTCGGTTATCGCGACCTCGTGCTGTGGACCAACGACATCCTCGGTGCCGCCCGCCGTATCTACCAACGGCATGGTTTCGTCCTCGCCGCCGAGAAGCCGCACCGCTCCTTCGGCCAGGACCTCGTCGGCCAGGACTGGCGGCTCGACCTGCACGAGCCACAGTGAGCGGTGACGAGTAGGGTCCCTGGCATGAAGCTCGCCTTCTCCACCCTCGGTGTCCCGGGCCTCCCCGTGGCCGACGTGCTGCACCTCGCCGTCACGCACGGCTACCACGGCGTCGAGCTGCGCGCGCATCCCGAGGAGCCCGTGCACCCTGGTATCGACGCCGCCCAACGAGCCGACGTGGCCGCCGAGTTCAAGGCATCCGGGGTCGAACTCCTGGGCCTCGCCGGGTATGCGCGGGTGGCCGCACCGGGCGACGACGACGCCGTACTCGCGGAGATCCGTGGACTGCTGGAACTGGCACGGGACTTGGGCGCGCCCTTCATCCGCGTCTTTCCCGGCGGCGGTACCGAGCAGCCCGTAGAAGAGGCCGACGCCACGGCCGCGCGGCGACTCGGTACGGCGGCGGAGTGGGGTGCCGATCTCGGCGTACGGGTCCTGCTGGAGACCCACGACTCGCACCGGACCGGTGCGGACGCGCTCCGCGTGCTCGGCCCGGTCGGGCACCGGCAGGTCGGTGCGCTGTGGGACGTCATGCACACCTGGCTCGGCGGCGAGCAGCCCTCGGAGACACTCGCCGCACTGGGCCCATACCTCGGATACGTCCAGGTCAAGGACATCGCCTCGGCCGACGACACCACCCCACTGCCCCTCGGCTCCGGCGTCCTCCCGCTCGCCGAGTGCGTCGAACTCCTCTCCCGGCACGCATGGGACGGATGGCTGTGCTGGGAATACGAGAAACGGTGGTACGACGCCGCCGCGCCACTCCCCGAACTGCTGACCGCCGGCCACGATCACCTGGCACGGCTGCTCAACGACTCCGCGTAACGCCCCGCCCCGACCTGGGATCCCGGCAGAGCACCTGCCGATGCGTATACGCCAACGTATACTCACCCTTATGTCCGATGCCATGATTCGTGTGCCTGCCGAGGTACGAGACCGCCTTGCCGTCCTCGCCGAGTCCCGGGGTACGTCAATCCGCTCCCTTGTCCAAGAGTTCGCGGAGACCACACTCACGGATGAGGAGCGGCGTGAACGGGCTGAGCGGACGCGCGCCTACCTGGCCGAGCACTTCGGGGTCGAGGTGACGGAGGAGGAGAGCGCGGCGATGGGCCGCAAGCTGCGTGACGCCTTCTCTCACGAACAGGGCATGGCCGCGTGATCCAGCACCACCTCGTAGTGGACACGCCCACGATCCTCGCGCTGTCCGGCAATCGTCAGGTGTCCGCGCTGATCCACCGGGCGCACTTCGAGCCCGAGACCCGCCTCTGGGCCCCCGTCCTGTCGATTCTCGAAGCAGACGCCGAGCACCTGGGGATCGCCGAGCATATCGGCCAGCTCGACGTCATCCACACCGTCGACCTCGACTACCCGGCGATGCTGGCCGTCACCCAGCTGCGCCGCGATGGCGTTCCGCCGGGGATCGCGGCCGCCATCCATGCTGTACGGCATCTTCCCGCGTGGGGCGCGGACGCACTGCTCGCCACCGTCGCCCCGAAGGCGTACGAAGGCCGGGGCCTGCCCGTGCTCGACCTCAACCGTTAGGCGCGGCAGGTCGGCCTGAGTGCGCGGCGCGCTGCTCACCGACCTGGCCGCGACGGTCCTCCGCACCGGCGCGGACGCGCTCCGCGTGCTCGGCCCGGTCGGGCACCGGCAGGTCGGTGCGCTGTGGGACGTCATGCACACCTGGCTCGGCGGCGAGCAGCCCCCGGAGACACTCGCCCCCCTGCTCCTCGGCTCCGGTGTCCTCCCGCTCGCCGAGTGCGTCGAGCTCCTCTCCCGGCACGCATGGGACGGCTGGCTGTGCTGGGAATACGAGAAGCGGTGGTACGACGCCGCCGCGCCACTCCCCGAACTGCTGACCGCCGGCCACGATCACCTGGCACGGCTGCTCAACGACTCCGCGTAAACGACTGGCGGCGCCGACGGGCCGCGGCTTAGGGTCCCCCGGTGCCTCCTCACCCCGCCCCGCGCCCTGTCATGCCCTCATGAGCCTCACCCGGACGTTGATCGACGTCCGGCCGTTGCGGACGTCCCCGGTGTTCCGGCGGTTGCTGATCGGGCGGACGGTGTCCGTGCTGGGCGCGTTCATGACCATGGTGACCGTCATGTACCAGGTCTGGGACATGACCCACAGCACGGTCTGGACGGGTGCGGTCGGGCTGGCGAACGCGGTGCCCACGGTGGTCGTCGGGCTGTTCGCCGGTTCCTGGGCGGACCGCGGCGACCGGCGGCGCATCTACCTCTTCAACACGGTCGGCCAGGCCGTCTGCTCGCTCCTCCTCGCCGTGCAGGGCTTCACCGGTCACGTCCCGGTGCTCGGCGTCCTCGCGCTGATCGCCGCGCAGTCGTGCTTCGGCGCGGTGGGCGGCCCGGCGTCGGGCGTGTTCATACCCCGGCTGCTGCCGAAGGACCAGGTGGCGGCGGGCCTGGCGCTCAACACCATGTCGTTCACGACCATGATGCTCGTCGGCCCCGCGCTCGGCGGCCTGCTGATCGGCTGGGCGGGCATCGGCGCCTGCTACCTGGTCGACGCACTCACCTTCCTCCTCGCCTTCTACGGCGCCTTCGGCCTGCCCGCGCTGCCGCCCGAGGGCGAACCGTCGCGGGCCGGACTGCACGGTGTCCTGGACGGCCTGCGTTTTCTGGCCGGTCACCGGGTGGTGCGCGGCGCGCTCCTCACCGACCTGGCCGCGACGGTCCTCGCGATGCCGGTCAGCCTCTTCCCTCTCATCAACTCCGAGCGTTTCGGCGGCAGTCCACGCACCCTGGGACTGTTCCTGTCGGCGATCTCCGTCGGTGGCATCACGGCCTCCGTCTTCTCCGGCGCGGTCACCCGGCTGGGCCGCCCCGGCCTGGTGATGCTGCTCGGCGCGAGCACGTGGGGCGCCGCGCTGGCGGCCTTCGGCCTGATGACGGACCCGTGGGCGGGCCTCGGGTTCCTCGCCCTGGCCGGCGCCGCCGACTCCACCTCCGTGATCTCCCGCAGCACGATCATCCAGACCCACACCCCGGACGCCCTCCTGGGCCGCGTCTCCGCCGCCGAACAGATCGTCGGCCAGGCGGGCCCCAACCTCGGCAACCTTCGCGGCGGCCTGGTCGCCGGCTGGACCTCGGGCGCGACGGCCCTGTTCACCGGTGGGCTGTTGTGCGTGCTGGCGGTGGCGGGCGTGGGGGCGAGCACCCCTGAACTGCGGACCGGCGGAACGGCTGCGCCGGACGAGCCATGAGCCGCGTCATCGCGCCCACCTGCGCGGACCGGCCCGGAGACAGCCCTACACCGGACGCCCCACAAGCCGTGTCGTCCCGTCCAGGCACCAGTCCAGCACCGCGGGCCACGAGCCGTAGCCCGCGACCAGGTCCAAGTGGCCCGCGCCCGGGATGAGTTCGGTGGAGATGCCGAACGGGTCGCCGTAGGCGGTGCGGGCGTTCTCCGGGCAGTGCGGGTCGTCGTCGCCGGCGACGAGGCGGACGTTTCCGGGAAGGGTGAAGTCGGGGGCGGGCGGGGCGAATCCGGCGACCTCCGGATACTGGGCGACCACGGCACGGGAGGGCGGTCCGACCAGGAGCACCCGGTCCGCCTCACCGCCCTGGACCTGCCCGCGGGCGACGGCGTGCAGCCAGAGCAGCGCCGAGGCACTGTGTCCGAGGACGACCCGCTCGGCGCCGGCGCTGTTCTTCAACTCGTCGAGACAGCGCGCGAGTTCACCCAGCCACACGTCCAGGTCGGGGGCGTCGGGGTCGGGCAGCTGGGGGTAGACGACGTGATGACCGAGTTCACCGAGCCGGTCGGCCAGCCAGTGCTGCCAGTGCTCCTTCGGGCGGTGGTTCTGCCAGCCGTGGAGGATGAGGTAGGAGTTCATGAGGGCGATGGTTTCCGATCACCGGCCGATCGGTCCAACTGAACGCGTACGCAACCCGGTTCTTCTCCGCCCCTCATGCCGGCAACTGCCCCCGCAGCACCCCGAACGCCTCATGGAAACCCGGGAAAGTCTTCCGCACACACCCCGGGTCGTCGAACGAGATACCCGGCACCCGCAACCCGGTCACCGCGAAGGACATGACGATGCGGTGGTCGCCGTAGGACTTGATCTCCGTACCTGTGACGGGAGTTGACCCCGGTCGGATCTCGATCCAGTCCGGCCCTGTCACCACCTCCACGCCCAACCGCCGGAGGCCCTCCGCGCAGGCCTCCAGTCGGTCGCACTCCTTCACCCGCGTGTTGCCGACGTCCTCGATGCGGACCGGGCCGGAGGCGAACGGGGCGATCGCGGCCAGCGTCGGCATGGTGTCCGAGATGTCGCGCATGTTGACCGTGAGGCCGCGCAGCTCGCCCGTGCCGCGCACCCGGGTGCCCTTCGTCCCCGTCTCCACCTCCGCGCCCATCCGGCGCAGTACGTCGACGAAGCCCAGGTCGCCCTGGAGCGCGCCCGCGCCAAGGCCCGGGACCGTGACCTCGCCGCCCGTCACCGCCGCAGCCGCGAAGAAGTAGCTCGCGGTCGACGCGTCCGGCTCGATGCCGTACGTGGTCGCCGTGTAGCCGCCCGGCGGGACCACGTAAACGGTGCCCTCCCTGCGGACCTCCACCCCGAACTCCCGCATCATCGCGATCGTGATCTCGACGTACGGCGCGGAGACCAGGTCCGTGACCCTGATCCGCAGGCCCTTCCTGGTCAGGGGGCCCAGCAGAAGCAGCGCGGTCAGGTACTGGGAGGACTGGCCGGCGTCCAGGACCACCTCGCCGCCCTCTACACCCGACGCCTCGACGCGCAACGGGTGGTGGCCCTCGGCCTCCTCGTGGCGCAGGTCGACGCCCAGGTCGCGCAGGGCCTGGGTGAGCGGAAGGAGCGGGCGGCGGCGCATCTGCGGTGACGCGTCGAAGCGGAAGCTGCCGTGCCCGGCCGCCGCGAGGGTGGGCAGGAAGCGGGCCGTCGTCGCGCCGTCCCGGCAGTACACGTCCGCCTCCGCGACCGCCGGTCCCTGCGGGCGGCCGTCGATCTGCCAGGTGTCCGGGGTCCGGGCCACGCGATAGCCGAGCCGGGTCAGGCCCTCGGCGAAACCCTCGGTGTCGTCCGAGCGGAGGGGGCGCCGGAGGGTGGTGACGCCGTCGGCCGCCGCCGCCAGGAAGAGCGCGCGGGCGGTGATGGACTTGGAACCGGGGATGTCGACTACGGGCATGCCCTCATGATCGGGCGGCGGCCGCCGCCCCGCCGGGACGTCCACGGGATGGACGACCGCCGTTCGCCCGTACGTCCCTGTGCGTGACCGCATCCGTCCCGTTGTGCACCGCTTCACCAACTTCCGGGAATCGGGCCGAAACGGGGAACCCGGACCCCTTCCGCTTCGTCCAAACCGCATGCTGTCGGATGAGTCTCCGTGGTGCGGCGTCGGCCTCGCTGCTGGCTGCGAAAGCTGACAACCCTCTCCTCCGTGCCGCGGCCGGCAGCAAGCCGTCATCGGCGCGCCCCCCTCCAACTGCGCCGATGGCGGCCCCCTGTCTGGGTACTGTGCGTTCCCTTGACTGGCAGAAACTTCCCGGATATTCGTGAAGTCTTGGAAGTTTCCTTCAGCGGATCCGAGGATCCGAAGTGGAACACCTCCGGAAGGAGCGCACGTGCCCTCCAGACGTACCGTCCTCGCCGCGACCATGGGCGTCACCGCGTCCCTCGCGGTCGGCGGCACCGCCCACGCCGACGACAAGAGACTCCGCTCGCTGATCTCCCGCATGACACTGCCGGAGAAGGTCGGCCAGCTGTTCGTGATGCGGGTCTACGGCCACTCCGCCACCGCCCCCGACCAGGCCGACATCGATGCCAACCTGAGCGAGATCGGCGTCCGCACGGCCGCCGAGCTGATCGCCAAGTACCGGGTCGGCGGCATCATCTACTTCACCTGGGCGCACAACACCCGCGACCCCCACCAGATCGCCGACCTCTCCAACGGCATCCAGAAGGCCTCCCTCAGCCAGCCGCGCGGGCTGCCCGTGCTCGTCGCCACCGACCAGGAACACGGCATCGTCTGCCGTATCGGCGCGCCCGCGACGCTCTTCCCCGGCGCGATGGCGATCGGCGCCGGCGGCTCCCTCAGCGACGCCCGCACCCTCGGCCGGATCTCCGGCGCCGAGCTGCGCGCGATGGGCGTCAACCAGGACTACTCCCCCGACGCCGACGTGAACGTCAACCCGGCCAACCCGGTCATCGGCGTACGGTCCTTCGGCGCCGACCCGGACGCGGTGGCCGGCCTCGTCGCCGCCGAGGTGAAGGGCTATCAGTCGGCTCAAGTCGCCGCGACCGCAAAGCACTTCCCGGGGCACGGCGACACCGCCGTGGACAGCCACTTCGGGTTTCCCGTCATCACGCACAGCCGCGAGGTGTGGGAGGCGCTCGACGCCGTCCCCTTCCGGGCGGCCGTCAAGGCGGGCATCGACTCGATCATGACCGCCCACATCATGGTCCCGGCCCTCGACGACTCCGGCGACCCGGCCACCCTCTCCCACCCGATCCTCACCGGCATCCTGCGCGGTGAACTCGGCTACGACGGGGTCGTGATCACCGACTCGCTGGGCATGCAGGGCGTACGCCAGAAATACGGCGACGACCGGGTGCCGGTGCTCGCGCTGAAGGCCGGCGTGGATCAGCTCCTCAACCCGCCCTCGCTGGACATCGCCTGGAACGCCGTCCTCAAGGCCGTGCGGGGTGGGGAGTTGACCGAGGCGCGGCTCGACGAGTCGATCCTGCGGGTGCTGCGGCTGAAGGCGCGGTTGGGGTTGTTCGAGGAGGCGTACGCCAGCCGGGCGGGCGTGGGCCGTACGGTCGGGAGCGCGGCGCACCTCGCCGCCGCCGACCGCATCGCCGAACGGACGACCACCCTGCTGGTCAACAAGGCGGGGCTGCTGCCGCTGTCCCGTCGTACGCACGGAAGGGTTCTGGTGGTCGGCGCCGATCCGGCCTCCCCCACAGGTACTACGGGGCCGCCCACCGGTGTGCTCGCGGCGGCCCTCGGGGAGTCGGGGTTCACGGCGACCGCCCGGTCCACCGGTACCGATCCCTCCGCCGCCGTCGTCTCGGGGGCCGTGGCCGCGGCGCGTGAGGCGGATGCGGTGATTGTGGCGACGTACAACGTCACGGCGAGCAGCTCGCAGAAGACGCTCGTCGAGCAACTGGTCGCCACCGGGACGCCGGTCGTGGCCGTCGCCGTCCGCAACCCCTACGATGTTGCCCAACTGCCAGCAGTCCCCGCCTACTTGGCGTCCTACTCCTGGACCGACGTCGAACTCCGGGCGGCCGCACGGGTGATCGCGGGCCGGGTCCGGCCGCGCGGGAAGCTCCCGGTGGCGGTGCGGCGCGCGGATGATCCGGCGCAGGTGCTGTATCCCGTCGGGCACGGACTGTCGTACTAGAGGTACGTTCCACCCCCGCCCCACCCCCGCCAACTGGCCCAAAGCCCCCCGCACGTCTGGCGTGTGCCCGCTGCCGCGGGTCACGCTGGGCGGGGGCAGTCGGGGGGATCGATGCGTGAGAGATGGTGCGTGGGGGTGGTGTGCGCGGTGCTGCTCGCCGTCCTGACGACGGGCTGCCAGGCCGCGAACGGTTCGGGATCCGGATCCGGATCCGGATCCGGATCCGGTGAGAGTGACGGACGGCTCGGCGGGAAGGCTTCCGCCTCGTCGGCGACCACCCAACCCTCCGGCTACGGCGCGGTGTTCCTCGCCGTCGACGAGTGCAGTTCCTTCGGTACGACGAGTTTCACCGAGGTGCCGTGCACCAGTGAACGGGCCGCCGCACGGGTCATCGCCCGCTACGACGGTGCTGTGAGCGGCGGTCCCGCCTGCCCGGCGACCACGGACTTCGTGCTGCACATCAGCGCCCAGGGATCATCGGGTGCGGGCGGCGACGGGATCGTGCCGAAGGGCTACGCCTGTATGCGCAACCTCGAACCGCCGCACCCCGGCGACCCGGGCGGCGGGGGCGGGCCTCGCACGATCGTCGGCGACTGTGTCTACGGCTCGGGCAGCGGACAGGTCCGTGAGACGGCGTGCGACGGCTCGGGGCAGAAGAAGCCGCAGTACAAGGTCGTCAAAGCCGTGCTCCGGCGCGCGAGTTGCCCCGCGTCGACGGCCCTGTACGTCCAGCTCGGCGGCGGGCAACCCGTGGGCTGCGCCCGGCCGGTGTAGTCGGATGACTGTCAACGGCCGGGCGCGGTACGGAGGTTGAGGACGGGCGTTGAGGACGGGTATTACGGGCGGAGGGTCGGCTCGCGCTGCACGTCCTGCCGGTCCAGCTTCGCGTCGTACGGTGCGAGTGGCTTCGCCTGTGCCGTGGTGGTGGCCGGGACGCCGGCCCAGGCCAGGATGCGGGCGGTGGCGAGCGCCTTCTGGTCGGCGGTCAGGCCGGCGACGTTCGCGCCGTGGTTCAGACCGGGCGCGGTGAAGACGTACGAGTCCTTCGAGCCCTTGCCGACGGCGAAGCGCTCGGCGCCCCACGGGTCGTTCTGGCCGTAGACGAAGAGCATGTGGTCGGCGTGGTGGCGGACCCAGCTGTCCACGTCCCGCATCGCGCCCGGCTGGAACTTCATCGGGATGGAGCGCGGGACGAAGTCGCGGGGCGGCTGGTAGCCGTAGCGGAGGTACTTCTTCTCGATGTACGGGAACTGGATGGTGGGGGCGCCGAGTTGGGTGCCCGCCTGGTAGTAGTACGGGGTGTACGGGTCCAGGCCCTGGTCGGTGTAGAAGGAGAAGCCGGAGATCGTGTCGACCGAGGTCCAGATCTCGTCGTCGGTGGCGGTCGCCGCGTTCGCGGGGATGGTGTCGCAGTCGGAGAGCAGGCTGTACTGCCAGAAGCCCCAGACGTAGTCGAGGACGACGGCTTCGTAGGCCTTGTCCAGGCTGCCGACGGTGGTGAAGGTGTAGCCGTTCTCGGCCGCGTACGCCGCGTACTTCTTCTCCAGCGACGCCCTGCGCACCAGCGCCTCGCGCTGTACGGCGTCCAGCCGGTCGCGGCACTCCTTGGTGCCGACCTTCGTGAAGAAGCGGTCGTAGGCCGAATCCTCGTTGTTCACCGCGTCGTTGGGGGCGACGTAGGCGACGACGCCGTCCATGTCGCGTGGGTAGAACCGCTCGAAGTAGGTGGCCGTCATGCCGCCCTTGGAGCCGCCGGTGGCGATCCAGTTCTTGGTGTAGATCGGCTTGAGGGCCTTGAAGACGCGGTGCTGGTCGCTGGCCGCCTGCCAGATGTCGAGCTTGGACCAGTCGGCCGGCTCGGGGCGCGACGGGGTGAAGTAGCGGTATTCCAGGGAGACTTGGTTGGCGTCCGCGATCCGGGTCGGTTCGCTGCGGCCGGGTGTCGTCGAGACGTTGTAGCCGCCGGTGTAGAAGACCGTCGGGCGCGAGACGTCCTTGTGCAGCACGGTGATGCGCTGCTGGAACGTGCCCTTGGACGGGTGCCGGTGGTCGATCGGCTGGGTGTAGTTCAGTACGAAGTAGCGGTAGCCGGTGTACGGCTTCTCCTGGACCAGGCTCATGCCCGGGATCGCCAGCAACTGGTCCTTGATGTCCGCGGTCTGGTCGGTCCGACCGGTCTGGGCAGCGGTGGCGGTGGCCACCCCGGCCGTGCTCAGCGTGCCTATGAACACGGTGAGCGCCAGCAGCCATCTGAGCGCCTTGCGCATGCAATCTCCCCTGTGAGGCAGTTGTGAACGGGAAGCTATCGGAGCAACTCCCGTCACACCAGAGGAGGTTGTTCACCCAGTGCGCTGACCAGCGGTTCAGCGGTTCAGCGGTTCAGTGGTTCAGTGGTTCAGTGGTTCAACAGAGGATCCAGCCCGAGCTCACCGAGCCGCCGCCCACCGCGCCCTTGACCCGTACGCACCGGTGACCGGCGTGCACGGTGACCGGGCCTGCCCTTCGCGCGTACCGCCCCTTGTCGACGACCGGGCGGTTGCCGCGCGCCTGGACGCTGACCGACATCGTGCGCTTGGCGCCGGAGGCCTTGGGGACGGTGTACGCGCAGACGTAGTCGCCCCGGCGGAAGACGTGGACGGTGCCGGTGGAGAAGGGCAGCGTCGCCACCTCCCGCCCCGGACAGACGGCGGCCGCCTGGGCGGTGCCGGGGGCCGTGAGCGCGAGCAGTCCGGACGCGGTGAGCACGGCCGTGCCGAGCGCCACCCGCCGTCGTAGCGCACCCATGTCCACAGTCGTCCCTCCCGCACAGCAGCCAGACAGCGTACTGATGTACGGACGCAAGACGTACGTCGCATGGTTGCGCGACCGCGAGTGAGCCATAGGGGCGCGCCGGTGTCGAGAGGTCGAGCACGGTCGGGCTCTCGACACCGGCAGAAAGCGCCCCGAAGGCGAACGAGCAAAAAAGGAAGGGGTCAGCGAGGGGCGGTGACCTGCTCTTCCGCCCCAGGCGCACCGACGAACGTGCGCCACAGGTCGGCGTAGTACCCGTCGAGGGCGAGCAGCTCGTCGTGTGTGCCGTCCTCCACGACCTGCCCGTGATCCATCACCACGACCCGGTCCGCGCGGGCCGCCGTCGTCAGGCGATGGGCGACCACGAGGGTGGTGCGGCGGCCTGCGAGGCGGTCGGTGGCCTGGTTGACCTGGGCTTCCGTGGCCAGGTCGAGGGCGGCTGTCGCCTCGTCCAGCAACAGGATGTCGGGGTCCACCAGTTCCGCTCGGGCCAGGGCCATCAGCTGGCGTTGGCCCGCCGAGAGGTTGCGGCCTCGTTCGGCGACCTCGTGGAGGTAGCCGCCGTCCAGCGTGGCGATCATCTCGTGGGCGCCGACCGCACGGGCCGCCGCCTCCACCTCGGCGTCGGTGGCGTCGGGACGGCCGTAGGCGATGGCGTCGCGGACGGTGCCCTGGAAGAGGTACGCCTCCTGGGGGACGACGCCCAGGTGGTGGCGGTACGACGTGATGTCCAGGGACCGGAGGTCCGTGCCGTCCACCGTGACCCGGCCGCCGGTCGGGTCGTAGAAGCGGGCGACCAGCTTCACGAGCGTCGACTTGCCGGCGCCCGTCTCGCCGACGAAGGCGACCGTCTGGCCCGCCGGGATCGTCAACTCGACGCCCCCGATGGCCTCTTCGTCGTCCCCGTACGCGAAGTGCACGCCCTCGAAGGCTATGTCGCCGCGCAGGGAGAGGACTTCGAGCGGTTCGTCGGCCGCTCGTGTGGACGTCGGTTCCTGGAGCAACTCCTGGATGCGGCCCAGGGAGACGGTGGCCTGCTGGTAGCCGTCGAAGACCTGGGAGAGCTGCTGGACCGGGGCGAAGAACAGGTCGATGTAGAGCAGGTAGGCGACCAGCGCACCCGTCGTCAGCGTCGCGGCGTCCACCCTTCCCGCGCCCGCGATCAGCACGGACGCCGCCGCGACCGACGACAGCAGCTGCACGAAGGGGAAGTAGATCGATATCAGCCACTGGCCCCGGGTACGGGCCTCGCGGTAGCTGCTGCTGCGCTCGGCGAAGCGCCGGCCACCGTCCTTTTCGCGCCGGAACGCCTGCACGATCCGCAGCCCCGACACCGACTCCTGGAGGTCGGCGTTGACCAACGACACGCGCTCACGGGCGAGTTCGTACGCCTTCACGCTCGCCCGGCGGAAGAAGAAGGTGGCGACGACCAGCGGGGGAAGGGTCGCGAACACGACCAGCGCCAGCTGTACGTCGATCACCAGCAGGGCGACCATGATGCCGAAGAAGGTGACGACCGAGACGAAGGCCGTGACCAGGCCCGTCTGCAGGAACGAGGACAGCGCGTCCACGTCCGTCGTCATCCTGGTCATGATCCGGCCGGTCAACTCCCGCTCGTAGTAGTCGAGTCCGAGGCGTTGGAGCTGGGCGAAGATCTTGAGGCGGAGGGTGTAGAGGACGCGTTCGCCGGTACGGCCCGTCATGCGGGTCTCGCCGCGCTGCGCCGCCCACTGCACGACCACGGCGACCAGGGCCAGGGCCGAGGCCGACCAGATCGCGCCGATCGCCATCTTGGTCACGCCCTGGTCGATGCCGTGCCGGATCATGATCGGCAGGAGCAGGCTCATGCCCGCGTCCACGGCGACCAGGCCGAGGCTGATCAGCAGCGGGGTACCGAAACCGCGCAGCAGCCGGCGCAGTCCGTACGAGTCCTCGGCGCGCACCGCGCGTGCCTCGTCGATGTCGGGGACGTCGGTCGCCGGGGGCAACGCGTCGACCTGCGCGAGGAGTTCGGGCGTCGCGGGCATCCCGGACAGCGCGGTGTCCTTGGGCTCGCGGTCGCCGGTCCACAGCCGGGGCGTGAGCCCGCGCTCGGCGTCGAACTCCGCGTCCAACTCGTCGCGTACGGAGGTGTCTTCGGCCGGTGCGGCCGGCTGGGCGTGGCCCGGTGAGACACCGCCGAGTTCGTCGGGGTCGGTGAGGAGGCGGCGGTAGAGGGCCGAGCGCTGCTGCAACTCCTCGTGCGTACCGATGTCGGCGAGTCTGCCCCCGTCGAGGACGGCGATGCGGTCGGCGAGGTTGAGGGTGGAGCGGCGGTGCGCGATGAGCAACGTTGTCCGGCCCTGCATGACCTGTTTCAGGGCCTCGTGGATCTCGTGCTCGACGCGTGCGTCCACCGCCGAGGTCGCGTCGTCCAGGACTAGCAGGCGCGGGTCGGTGAGGATCGCGCGGGCGAGGGCGACGCGCTGGCGCTGGCCGCCGGAGAGGGTGAGGCCGTGCTCGCCGACCGTCGTGTCGTAGCCCTCGGGGAGTTCCTTGATGAACCGGTCGGCCTGGGCGGCGCGGGCGGCGGTCAGGATCTGCTCGTCGGTCGCGTCGGGGCGGCCGTAGGCGATGTTGTTGCGGACCGTGTCCGAGAAGAGGAAGGAGTCCTCGGGGACCAGGCCGATCGCGGCCCTGAGGGAGTCGAGGGTGAGTTCGCGGACGTCGTGGCCGCCGATGAGGACGGCGCCGTGGGTGACGTCGTAGAAGCGCGGGAGGAGGAGCGAGACCGTGGACTTGCCGGAGCCGGAGGAGCCGACGACGGCGAGGGTCTCGCCGGGGCGGATCTCGAAGGTGAGGCCGTTGAGGACGGGGCGCTCGTGGTCGTAGCCGAAGGAGACGTCGTCGAACTCGACCGTGGCCGGGGCGTCGGCGGGGAGTTCCTTGGTGCCGTTCGTCATCGACGGCTCGGTGTCGATGAGTTCCAGGACGCGTTCGGTGCCTGCGCGGGCCTGCTGGCCGACCGTGAGGACCATGGCGAGCATGCGGACCGGGCCGACGAGCTGGGCGAGGTAGGTGGAGAAGGCGACGAACGTGCCGAGCGTGATGTGGCCGCGCACCGCGAGCCAGCCGCCGAGGGCGAGCATCGCGACCTGGCCGAGGGCGGGGACGGCCTGGAGGGCGGGGGTGTACTTGGAGTTCTGCCGGATCGTGCGGAGGCGTCCCGCGTAGAGCCGGCGGCCGACCTCCCGCAGCTTTCCGGTCTCCTGGTCCTCCTGGCCGAAGCCCTTCACCACGCGTACGCCACTGACGGCGCCGTCGACGACTCCCGCGACGGCGGCGGCCTGGGCCTGCGCGTACCAGGTGGAGGGGTGCAGCTTGCTGCGGCTGCGCCGGGCGATGAAGCCGAGGGCGGGGGCGACGGCCAGGGCTATCAGGGTCAGGGGCAGGGACAGCCAGGCCATGATCGCGAGGGAGATCACGAAGAGCAGGACGTTCCCGATGGTCATCGGGAGCATGAAGAGCAGGCCCTGGATCAGCTGGAGGTCGCTGGTCGCGCGGCCGACGACCTGGCCGGTGGACAGCTCGTCCTGCCGACGGCCGTCGAGGCGCGTGATCGTGCCGTACATCTCGGTGCGGAGGTCGTGCTGGACGTCGAGGGCGAGGCGGCCGCCGTAGTAGCGCCGGATGTACGTGGAGAAGTAGACGAGGAGGGCGGCGACGATCAGGGCGCCCGCCCAGGGGGCCATGGAGCGGGTGTGGCCGCCGATCACGTCGTCGATGATCACCTTGGTGACCAGCGGGACCACTGCCATGACCGCCATACCGGCGAGGGAGGCGCCGAGGGCCAGGACGACGTCCTTGGGGTATCGCCAGGCGTATCCGGCGAGCCTTCGGGCCCAGCCCTGTGTCTCCCCCTGTTGTGCTGCCACGCGGTGCCTTCCGTTCGCCCCTGATCTGCTGGTCTTACGGAAGGCACCAACGCGAATCGGACCGGATTTCATCCCTCCGCAACAAAACGCTCCGCTGGGTTCGGCCGTCATCACAGTGCGGGTGCGTTGTGGCTGGTCGCGCAGTTCCCCGCGCCCCTTAGGGGGCTACTCGTACCCGGAGGTAATAGAACCTCGTCGTCTGGACCGCGTTCTGGTTGTCGTCGCTGACCAGCAGCACCTTGTAGCGGCCCTTCTCGCGGCCCGTGATCACCATGCCCTCGATGTTGTCGAGGAGGGGGTTCGGCTGGGGCTGCTTCGCGGTGGCGCCGAGGGACGGGCAGTCGGCGATGTCGGCGAGGAGCGTCTTCTTGATGAGGCGGACACCGGACTGGCCCGTCAGGTTCTCGATGCCGCTGGTGTCCGTCGCGTGGCGCGGGTCGGCCAGGTAGAGGCGGACGGTGTTGCCGACGCCGCTGGTGAAGCCGCGCTCCAGGACGAGGAGGCGGCCGTCGGGGAGTGCCTGCACCTCGGGGACGCCGAGGAACGCGGCGTCGGTCTTGTACGCGTACTGGGCGGCGAGCCTGAAGTGGTCGCCCTTGGTCCGGGTCCAGGTCTGGAAGCGGACGGTGCCCGCGCTGTCACCGGCGATCGCGTCCTCCATCGACGCGAGGAGGGTGTGGCCGCCGGGCAGCAGGGTCAGGCCCTCGAAGGTCTGGTTGGAGACGGCCCGGCCGGCCGGGGCGACCAGCAGCGAGGACGGGACCGGGAAGCGGTCGAGGATCGTGCCGTCGGCGGAGTAGCGGCGGATGGACGGCTCGGTCTCGGAGGTGATCAGCCGGGTGCCGTCGCGGTCGATGGCCAGGCCCTCGGAGTCGAGGTCGGCGCCGTTCTCGTCGGCGAGGTGGACGGCACGCTTCGGCTGGAGGGTCTTCGCGTTCAGGTCGAACAGCGAGGACCGGTCCTCCAGGGCGGCGATCGAGCCGTCCTTGTCCACGGCGAGCGCGGAGAAGTTGCCGACGAAGGTGCCGTCGTACGTCGTCTTGTCGAGCGCGTCGGAGAAGCGGTCGATCGAGACGGAGGACGAACAGGCGTTGCTGGTACGGGAGTTGGTGGTACTGGAGGTGCTGGTACTGGAGTTGCCGGCGCTCGCGGGCCCGGCGGCGGTGAGGCAGGTGGCCGCCGCCAGGCCGGCGGTCGCGGTCGCGAGTACGGTTCTCAGGCGCATGGGCGTCACCGTAGGACGGGCGGGTGACGTGCGGGAGACCTCGGGGTTACGCAAGATCCTTGTGGATGGCCTTTGCGACGCCCTGGATCGTCGTGATCCCGTAGCTCATCGTGCTGTTGTCCTGAGTGAGCACGGACATCATGCAGTCGTGGCCGCCGCCGTTGAAGGTGCCCAGGCTGTGGACGCGCCAGCCGTGCGTGGAGCGCTGCAGCCAGCCGTTCTTGACGTGCACGGTGACGCTGGAGGGGGCACCGGACGGAGTGCCCCAGCGCTGCGACGAGATCACCTGGTTCATCAACTTCAGGATGTACGCACGGGAGTTGTCGCTCAGTACCGTGTTCTTGGCGGTGACCAGCTTGAGCAGCTTCTGCTCGTCGGTAACGGTCTCCTGGGTCAGGCCCCAGTAGTTGTTCGCGCCGGGCTTGGTCTGGGTCATGCCGGCGGCGGTCAGGAAACCCTTGATCTTCGTCAGGCCCAGCTGCTTCCACAGGGTGGAGGTCGCCGTGTTGTCCGACTTGGTGATCATGGCCTTGGCGAGCGTCGTCTCGCGTGACGTCAGCAGGCGGTTGTGCTTCTTCGCGTCCCACAGCAGCGTGGCGAGGACGGTCACCTTGACGGTGCTGGCGGAGTCGTAGGCGCTCGTCGCCCGCAGGGTGCAGGTGGTGTTGGTGGTGCGGTCGTAGAGGCCGACGGCGACGGTTCCCTTGCGGGTCGCGAGGGCCGCGGTGATGTCCTTCTTCAGCTTGGCGGCGAGGCCGGCCTTCGCCGACGTACAGCTGACCGTCGGGGTGGCCGCGGCAGCGGGCGTCGCGGCGGCCAGGACGGGTATGAGGATCCCGGCGCCCGCGCCGACGGCCATCGCTCTGGCTCGGCGGGATGTCCAATGAGACTGAGTCATGCATGACTTGACTCACAGGAAGGCGTGAAAGGTTGTACGGGTTGGGGAACGGTTGTGCGGCGCGTTACTCCCCCCTGTGCGAATTCACAGCCAGCCGCCAGGTACGGCACAGCAGTCACCCACCCTGCCTTTGCACGATGCGTGGGTGACATCTGCCACCGATCCACACCCCCACACCGACCCCGCGTCCGCCGACTGGCCGCCGCCGGCCCCACCCGCCGAGGCGCCGCCCGAAAAGGCGCCCCGCTGGTCGTTGCCCGCGCTGATCGCGATCATGGTCCTGGCGGCCGTGCTGTACTCCTGGAACCTCTCCGGATCCAGCCTGAACAGCTTCTACAGCAGTGCCGTCTACAGCGGCACCCAGAGCTGGAAGGCCTGGTTCTTCGGCTCGCTGGACGCGGGCAACTTCATCACGGTCGACAAGCCACCCTTCTCCCTGATGGTGATGGGCCTGTCGTGCCGGATCTTCGGCTTCGGCACCTGGCAGATGATGCTGCCCGAGGTCGCCGCCGCACTCGGCACGATCTGGATCCTGCACTCCTCCGTGAAGCGGTACTTCGGGCACGTGGCCGCGGCGATCGCCGCGCTGGTCCTCGCCCTGACGCCGATCACGGTCGCCATCAACCGTGACAACAACCCCGACACCCTCCTCGTCCTGCTGATGGTGGCGGGCGCGGCCCTCGGCCTGCGCGCCGTGCGCACCGACCGGCTGCTGCCGCTCATCGGCTCCGCGGCCTGCTTCGGCTTCGCCTTCAACACCAAGCTCCTCCAGGGCTACATCGCCCTGCCCGCCGTCTTCGCCGTGTACCTGTTCGCGTCGAAGCTCGGCTGGAAGAAGAAGATCGTCCAACTCGCCCTGGCCACGGTCGCGTTGGCCGTCTCCAGCTTCTGGTGGGCCACGGCCGTCTCGCTCGTCCCCGCCGCGGACCGCCCGTACATCGGCGGCTCGACCGACGGCACCGCCTGGGACCTGATCATGGGCTACGACGGCTTCGGCCGCGTGTTCGGCGGCGACGGCAACGGCGGCGGAGGCGGCGGCGCGGGTGGTGGCGGAGGCGGCGGTACGTTCGCCGGCACCGCGGGCCTCGGCCGTATGTTCAACGACATCCTCGGCGGCCAGATCTCCTGGCTGATCCCCTTCTCGGCCATCGCCCTGATCGCCGGACTGGTCCTGGTCGGCCGCGCCCCGCGCACCGACCCGACACGCGCCGCGCTGGTCATGTGGGGCGGCTGGACCCTGCTGCACTACGTCACCTTCAGCATGGCCCAGGGCACGATGCACCCGTACTACACGACCGCGCTCGCGCCGGGCATCGCGGCCCTGTGCGGTGGCGGCGGCGTCATGCTGTGGCGCGCCTTCCGCGGCGACGACGCGCGCTGGTCGTGGGTCCTGCCGGCCGGCCTCGCGGTCACCGGGATCTGGGCGATCGTGGTGCTGCGCCGGGCCTCCGGCTGGAACACCTGGCTGTGGCCGACGATCGGCGTCCTCATGGTCCTCGCGATCGTGGGCCTGTTCGTCTTCCGCTCCGGCAACCGCGGTCGGCTCCTCACCGCGTCCATCGCGGCGGCGATCATCGCCGCGCTCGCCGGTCCGACGGCGTACGCCGTGACGCCGGCCGCGTCCAGCGGTACGGGCGGCGGCATGGGCGGCACCAACCCGACGGCGGGTCCGTCCACCGGCGGCGGTTTCGGCGGGGGCGGCGGGGGCGGCACCCGCGGCGGCTTCGGCGGCGGCGAGGCTCCCGGCGGCACCCGGCAGGGTGGCGGCCGGGCGAGCGGCGAGGCTCCCGGCGGGATGACTCCGGGCGGCGGCGGCACCGGTGAGGTGCCGCAGGGCGGCGGGGCCCCGAGCGGGGCGCCGAGCGCCGGAACCGGCGGCACGGCCGGTGGTCAACAGGGCGGTACCAACGGGGAGATCCCCGGCGGCGGTACGGCCTCCGGCGGCACCGGCACGGCTCCGGGCGGCGGCACCGGCGGTACGCGCGGCGGCTTCGGCGGCGGCGGTATGGGCGGCACCACGTCCACCGCGCTCATCTCGTACCTGGAGAAGCACCAGGACGGCGCCAAGTGGCTGCTCGCGGTGTCCAATTCGCAGAGCGCGGGCCAGCTGATCCTCAGCACCCACAAGCCCGTCATCTCCATGTGGGGCTTCACCGGCTCCGACAAGGCGATGACCCTCGCCAAGCTCAAGGAGCTGGTGAAGAAGGGCGAGTTGCACTACATCCAGCTCGGCGGCGGCGGTATGGGCGGCAACAGCACCCTGAACACCGAGATCACCGCGTGGGTGCAGAAGAACGCGACGGCCGTGAAGGAGAGCGCGTACGACAAGAGCGCGTCGACGGAGAGTTCGGGGTCCAGCTCCAGTTCTTCGACCTCCACCACCAACACGTCGACGCTGTACCGGCTGGACGCGTCGGACGTGAAGTGACGCCGACGGAAGTGACCCCGACGTAGGCAGCGACGAACGGCCAACGGCCCCCGACCACACGGTCGGGGGCCGTTTTGGTATGACAACCAACCGTCTACCCGCAGTCAACTCGCGTAGACACAGGGCAAATTGTCGCTTCAGGTCACCGGATCGACACGTCCCGTTTATTTACTCGACCGCATGAACATGTCACGCTCCCGTTTGCCGCCCCATTCAACCCGCGTAGATGGGACACTCTTTATGCTGGCGACTCGCATGCACCGCTGGAAATCGGTGGCGTTGGCCACGGCCGCCGTCCTGGTCGGCCTCGCCGCGCCGACGCTGACCGCGACCCCGGCGTCGGCCACGACGACCGCGTACGACTCGACGTACTACAAGAACGCGGTCGGCAAGACGGGTACGACCCTGAAGTCGTCGCTGCACACGATCATCAGCAGCAACGTCACGAAGATCTCGTACGCCGCGGTCTGGAACGCCCTCATGGCCACCGACCAGGACCCGAACAACAGCAGCAACGTGATCCTGCTGTACAGCGGTGTCTCCCGCGCCAAGTCCCTCAATGGCGGCGACGTCGGCGACTGGAACCGCGAGCACACCTGGGCCAAGTCCCACGGCGACTTCGGCGAGGTGACCGGCCCCGGCACCGACCTGCACCACCTGCGTCCCGCGGACGTCCAGGTCAACAGCATCCGCGGAAACCTGGACTTCGACAACGGCGGCGGCAGCACCGTCGACTCCGACTCCTTCGCGCCTCGCGCGGCGGACCGGGGCGACGTGGCCCGCATGATCCTCTACATGGCCGTGCGCTACGAGGGTGACGACGGCTTCGCCGACCTGGAGCCCAACGAGAAGGTGGGCAACGGCAGCAACCCCTACATGGGCAAGCTCTCCGTCCTCAAGGCCTGGAGCGAGGCGGACCCGCCGAGCGCCTTCGAGGAGAACCGCAACCAGGTCATCTACGACACCTACCAGCACAACCGCAACCCGTTCATCGACCACCCGGAGTGGGTCGAGGCGATCTGGTAGAGCCGGATCAACCGGGCTCCGCGACGCACTGCGCGACGGACTCCGGTGACGGACTCCGGTGACGGACGGAATCGGCCGCACGGGTACGCCACCCGTGCGGCCGATCTCGCGCAGGGACTCCGGCGGGACCGCCGGCCGCTCAGTGGCGCGGGCGTTGCGCCGTTCGATGGAAACCGAGGTCCTGTCACTGCTCATACGCGGACGACAGCAGCCGGGACGGCATCGTGGCCCCCGCCCCGATTCGCCCGTCGGGATACACCCGTCGGGATACACCCGTCCCGCAGTCCCGCAGGAGGACCTCATGCTCGGCACCGACTTCACCACCGGCTCGCCCAACTGGCTCGACCTCGGCAGCCCCGACACCGAGGCGGCCACCGCGTTCTACGGCGCCGTCCTCGGCTGGCAGTTCGTCTCGGCCGGTCCTGACACGGGCGGCTACGGCTTCTTCCAGGTGGACGGGAAGACCGTCGCGGCCCTCGGACCGCTCACCGAGGAGGGGGCCAGGTCCGCCTGGATGATCCACTTCAAGACCGACGACATCACGGCCACCGTCCAGGCGGTCACGGCCGGCGGCGGAACCGTCCGCGTGGACCCCACGGACGTCATGGGCGAAGGCACGCTGGCCCAGGCCACCGACCCGCAGGGCGCCCAGTTCGCACTGTGGCAGCCGGGCAGGACCGCGGGCCTGGAACTCACCTCCGCCCCCAACACCCTGCTCTGGGCGGAACTGCACGCCCCCGACCCGGAGGCGGACATCGCCTTTTACCAGACCCTGTTCGGCTGGCGCAGCCAGGAGATGCAGGCACCCGGGATGACATACCGGGTACTGAGCACCAGCGCAGGCGACCAGCAGGACGCGTCCTTCGGCGGGGTCGCGCCACTGAACGCCGGCGAGGGCGAACTCCCGCGCTGGGTACCGTACTTCCACTCGACGGACGTCGACGCGACGATCACGGCGGCGCAGTCCAACGGCGGTTCCGTCCTCATGCCGGCGACCGACGTACCGGAGGTCGGCCGGATGGCCTGGCTCGGGGACCCCTTCGGAGCGGTGTTCGCACTGCTGAAGCCGGACCCGCGGATGTGACGCCGCCGACGGGAGAAGCTCCGGCTCAGGGGCGCCCTACGGAGGGTGCGGAGCGGCTCAGGCCTCGAAGTCGAACTCCAGCACATACGCGGCCGAGTCCAGCACCATGGAGTTCACCTCGACGGCAACTCCCGCAGTGTCAAAGGCAGTTCGCGCGATCAGCATGACCGGCACGCCCGTCGGCAACGCCAGTCGCTCGGCCTCGTCACCGCTGGGCATCCGGGAACGGACCTCCTCCCGGAAGTGGACGGGCTTACGCCCGAGTTCCTCCAGCCTCGCGTAGACGCCGCCAGGACCGGTGTCCGGTCGAGCGATGGGCATGCCCGATGCGAGGTCGGCCGCGAGGAACGAGGTGGCCAGCAGCACGGGCTTGCCGTCGAGGACGTACCGGCGACGGCGCACACAGACCCGTCCCCCTTCACCCAGCCCCAGCACTCCCGCGATCGCGGCCGGGGCGTCCTCCTCACCCACCTCGACGGAATCGACGAGGAGTTCACGATCCCCGGCATCGGCCGACCAGATGGAACGCCCCTCACCCCACTGCGCGTGCGCGAGACGTTCGAGCCCACGCCGCCGGATCGGCTTGAAGTCCCGGACGAACACCCCGGCTCCCTTGCGCGCCTCGACAATGCCTTCCGCCTGCAGCACACCGAGGGCCTGCCGGGCGGTCATCCGCGCCACACCGTGCTCGGCCATGAGGTCGTTCTCACCGGGAAGCCGCTCACCGGGCCCGTACTCACCAGCCTCGATGGCCTCCCGCAGCCGCGCCGCGATGCGCTGGTACTTCGGCTGACGCCCCGTGTCCCCGCCGCTGGAGGGACGCACGCCCGAGGACGTGGCGCTGGACCGCATCGCGCGTGGAGTCCCGCTGTCCTTCTCCTCTTCGTTGGGGGGCGCCCCGGAGGCGATGGCCCTGCTGGCGCGAGCCATGTTCGACGGACCTTCCGACCTGGCCGCTCGATAACAGAACAAGGCCTGCACGCACGGCCGGCCCGACCTGCCCCCGAACCAGCCCTCACTCCAAATGCGTGGCCGCGAACATCCGCAACACAGCCGGGAGTACGACCACAGAGGGACCCGGCTCCCCCAACGCCTTCGCCAAGTCCGACTCCAGCGCCTCCGGAGTCGTACGAACCCCCCGCACCCCGAACGACTCCGCCAGCGCCACATAGTCCGGCCGGACCAGTTCCGTCGCCGTCGCCTCCCCGAACGCGTCCGTCATGTACTCGCGGAGGATGCCGTAGCCGCCGTCGTCGACGATGAGCCAGGTGACGTTCAGGTCGTACTGCTTGGCCGTCGCCAACTCAGCAATCGAGTACAACGCACCCCCGTCCCCCGACACCGCCAGCACCGGACGCGTCGGGTCCGCCGCCGCCGCGCCCAGTGCCGCCGGGAAGCCGTAGCCGAGGCCGCCCGCGCCCTGGGCGGAGTGGAGGTGGTTGGGACCCTTCGCGTCGAAGGCCGACCAGGCCCAGTAGGCGAGGATCGTCATGTCCCAGAAGGACGGGGAGTTGGCGGGCAGCGCCCTTCGTACCGACTCCAACACACCCTGTTCCAGGGTCAGTTCCTGGGCGGCGATGCGGTCCCGGACCTTCGCCAGCACGTCCCGTACCCGCTCGGCCGCCGCAGTGTCCGCTCGTTCCGTCACCGTCTCCAGCAGCGCCTGCAACCCGTGCCACGCGTCCGCGTGGATCCCCAACGCCGGGTGGTTCGACTCCAGTTTGCCGAGGTCCGCCTCGATCTGGATGACCCGGCCTCGCGGGGCGAACGTGTGGTAATTCGACGACAGTTCGCCCAGGCCTGAACCCACCACCAGTACTACGTCCGCGTCCTCCAGGAAGTCCGTCGTGTGGCGGTCCTCCAGCCAGGACTGGAGCGAGAGGGGATGTGTCCAGGGGAACGCGCCCTTGCCGCCGGGCGTCGTGACGACCGGGGCCTGGAGTTTCTCCGCCAGTTGCCGCAACTTCTTCGAGGCGTCCGCGCGGATCACTCCCCCACCGGCGATGATCGCCGGACGGGTCGCGCGCGACAGCAAGTCGGCTGCTACGGCGGTCAGTTCGGGGCGCGGGACCAGGTCCTCCGGTGTCGCGTCCACCGCCGTCACCACCGGCAGCAGAGTAGGAGCCAACAGCACATCCTGCGGGATCTCCACCCACACCGGGCCGTGCGGAGCCGTCAGCGCCGACTTCCATGCCTCGGCGATCGCGGACGGGATCTGCGACTGGGTGCGGACGGTGTGGACCGACTTCACCACGCCCCTGAACGAGGCGGACTGGTCCGGGAGTTCGTGGAGGTAGCCGTGGCGTCCGCCGCCCAGGCCCGCCGTCGGGATCTGGCTGCTGATCGCCAGGACGGGGGCCGAGGCCGCCCGCGCCTCCTGGAGCGCCGCCAGTGAGGTCAGCGCGCCCGGGCCCGTGGACAGCAGCAGCGGGGCCGCCTCACCCGTGATGCGGCCGTACGCGTCCGCCGCGAACCCGGCGTTGTTCTCCACCCGTAGGCCGATGTAGCGGAGGTCGGAGCGGCGCAGGGCGTCGAACATGCCGAGCGCGTGCTGGCCGGGCAGACCGAAGACGGTCGTCGCGCCGAGGCCCGCCAGGGTCTCCACGACCAGGTCACCGCCGTTGCGCCCGGGGGGCGGGTTCAGCGCGGCGGAGATCTGCGCGGCCGTCGGGCGGAGTTCCAGGTCGTGGTCGTGCGTCACGTGCTCTCTGTCTCCCTACGACGTCCCTCTACGACGTCTCTCTGCGCGTCACCAATTGCCTGTCCGGCGTTACGAGTTGCGCGCCTCCGCGATCTGCCGGGACATGATCGTGATCAGGTCGTACGCGGTGTGCGACGCGGCCACCGACGTGATCTCGGCGTGGTCGTACGCCGGTGCCACCTCGACGACGTCCGCCGACACCAGGTTGCAGGATGCCAGGCCGCGCAGGATCTCCAGAAGTTCGCGGGAGGTCATGCCGCCGGCCTCGGGCGTGCCGGTGCCGGGTGCGTGGGCCGGGTCGAGGCAGTCGATGTCGATGGAGATGTAGAGGGGCCGGTCGCCGATGCGCTGGCGCAGCTGGTCGGCGACCTCGTCGGCGCCCCGGCGGTAGACGTCCGCGGACGTGACGATGCCGAAGCCCATCTTCTCGTCGTCCTTGAGGTCCTGCTTGCCGTACAGGGGCCCGCGGATACCGACGTGCGAGAGCGCCTCCGTGTCGAGGATGCCCTCCTCCACCGCCCTGCGGAACGGCGTTCCGTGCGTGTACTCGGCGCCGAAGTACGTGTCCCAGGTGTCGAGATGGGCGTCGAAGTGCAGCAGGGCCACCGGGCCGTGCTTCTTCGCCACCGACCTCAACAGCGGGAGCGCGATGGTGTGGTCGCCGCCCAGGGTCATCAACCGGGCGCCGGTGCCCAGGAGTTCGTCCGCCGCAGCCTCGATCGTGTCGACGGCCTCGTTGATGTTGAACGGGTTCGCCGCGATGTCACCGGCGTCCGCTACCTGTGCCAGCGCGAACGGGGACGCGTCCTGCGCCGGGTTGTACGGCCGCAGCAGCCGGGACGCCTCGCGGATCGCGTTGCCGCCGAAGCGCGCGCCCGGCCGGTACGAGACTCCCGCGTCGAACGGCACCCCGACCACGGCCACGTCGGCGGTGCCGACCTCGTCCAGCCGCGGCAGCCGGGCGTAGGTCGCGGGTCCGGCGTACCGCGGGGTGCGGGAGGAGTCGACCGGGCCTCGGGGCGTCTCGTTGCTGGTCATGGGCACTGCCTTCTTTCCTACGCTTCGACGCGTATGGGCTTCTTTGTACGACCTGGTGCAGCTTTGTGCGGCTGGCTACGACTTTACTGACCGGCGGCGACCGGCTCGGACGCGAGATCGGGTGCACCGCGCCCCGCGAGACGGTCCCGCCAGGCGGCGAGTACGGCCGCGTCGGTCGCCGGCGTGGCGAGGGAGACGGTCACATAGGCGGCCAGAGACAGCAACAGGCCGTAGTAGACGGGCTCGTTGGCGAGGATGCCGTAGGTCGCCATCAGGCCGACGACCGCGAGCCCGCCGACGGCCACGGCGGCCAGCGCGCCCTGCGCGGTGCCGCGCTTCCACAGGAGTCCGCCCAGGATCGGGACGAGGAGTCCGCCGACGAGGAGGTTGTACGCCACCGTCAGCGCCTCCACGACGTTGTTCAGCGCGATCGCCGTGACGATCACCGCGACGCCCATGACGAGGATGAAGACACGGTTGCCCCGCACCTCGTCGTGCTGCTCGTCCCGCTCCTCGCCGTCCCGCCGTACGGCGCCGCGCAGCCGCGACCAGATGTCGTTGTTGGCCACCGTGGCGCACGCGATCAGCGCGCCGGACGACGTCGACATCACGGCGGCCAGTGCGGCGGCGAGCACCAACCCCCGTACACCCATCGGGAGTTCGTCCTTGACGATGGTCGCGAAGGCGTCGTCCGGGCTGCCGAGGTTCGGATAGAGGACCTTGGCGGCCGTGCCGATGACGGCGCCCGCGACGGCGTAGACGAGGCAGTAGGTGCCCGCGACCGTGCCGCCCCACTTGGCTGTCTTGTCGCTGCCCGCCGTGAACACGCGCTGCCAGATGTCCTGGCCGATGAGCATGCCGAACGTGTAGATCAGGACGTAGGTGAAGATCGTATCGCCGCCGATGCCCAGCGGGTCGAAGTACTCGGTGGGCAGCTTCGCCTTCATCTCGCTGAAGCCGCCGGCCTTGACGACCGCGATCGGCAGGAGCAGGAGCAGCACGCCGATCGTCTTCACCACGAACTGCACCATGTCCGTCAGCGTGATCGACCACATGCCGCCGAGCGTCGAGTACGCGACGACGATCGAGCCGCCGAGGACGATCGCGAGGGTGCGGTTCATGTCGAAGAGGACGTCGAAGATCGTGGCGTAGGCGATGGTGGACGTGACGGCCAGCATCAAGGTGTACGCCCACATGACGATGCCGGAGATGACCCCCGCGCGGCCGCCGTACCTGAGATCGAGCATCTCGGAGACGGTGTACACCTTCAGGCGGGCGATGCGGGCGGAGAAGAAGACGGAGAGGGCGAGCAGGCCGAGGCCGATGGTGAAGACCATCCAGGCGCCGGAGAGGCCGTACTGGTAGCCGAGGCCCACGCCTCCGATGGTGGACGCGCCGCCGAGGACGATCGCGGCCATGGTGCCGGAGTACATGACCGGGCCCAGGCGGCGGCCCGCGACCAGGAAGTCGCTCTTGGACTTGGCGCGGCGCATGCCCCACCAGCCCATGGCCAGCATGCCGGCCAGGTAGACGACGATGATGGTGTAGTCGACGGCCATACGGGGGCCTCCTTCGCACATTCTCGGGGGGCTTGCGACCACTCTCGGGTGGCTTGCGTCGCGACTGACCCTAGGTGGCCGGAAAGCGGCTGCGAAGTGTACGTTTCATCCATCCGAGCCCGAGGTGATGGAGGAAACGTCCACCATGCCGGACCTCACGGTTCCGCCCACGCCACCTACACCGCCCACCCCACCCGTGCCCCTCGCCGCGCTCCTGGCCCGCGAGGATCTGGGGCTGCGGCAGATCGCCGGGCCGTCCGACCCGGACATCGCGATCCACTGGGCGCACACCTCGGAGATGCCGGACCCGTATCCGTACCTGCTGGGCGGCGAGCTGCTGCTGACGGCGGGCGTCCACATCCCGGAGGCGGCCGGCTCGGGCACGTACTTCGCCGACTACGTCTCCCGGATCGTCGAGGCGGGCGGCGTGGCCCGCGGCTTCGGCGTCGCGCCGGTCCACGACACCGTGCCGAGGGCCCTGGTCGCGGCCTGCGACCACTACGACCTTCCGCTCCTGGAGGTCCCGCCGCCCACCCCCTTCTCCCGGGTGGCCCGCGCGGTCTGGCAACTGATGGCGCAGGCCCGCCTCGCCGAACTCCGCCGCGTCACCGAGGCCCAGCAGAGCCTCGCCGCAGCGGCCTCCCGCCCCGACCCGATCCCCTCGGTCCTACGCCAACTCGCCCAGCGGGTAAGCGGCCGAGCGGTGCTGTACGGCCCGGCCGGCACGGAGATCGCGACGGGGGCGGGGTCGGCTACGACGGGGGCGGAGACGCGGGAGGCGCTGGCGGGGCTGGCGCGCGTCGTACGCCCCACTGCCACCCCCTCTTCTTCCACGTCCCCGGTCCGCACCTCCGCCGAAAGCCCGCCGACGAACCGCCCTGCCCCCACGCCCACCTCCGCCACCGACACCGTGCCCGGCGCCCACCTCGCCGCCTACGCCCTCGGCACCGGTCAGGGCTTCGTCCTCGGGGTCGCCGCCCCGCAGCGCGCCCCCGGCGACCACACCATCGCCTCCGTCGCCGCCGTACTCCTCTCCCTCCTCACCGGCGAACACCAGAGCCGCACGGGAGCGGACCGTTCCTCCGCGCTCGTACGGCTGCTGCTGGGCGCCCCGCCGGAGGACGTCGCGTCGCTGCTCGGCGGGGACCGGTGGGTCGTAGTCCACGCACGACCGGACGCGCACGCGCCGGACCCCGTCACCGCCTCCGCGCTGGGCGCCGCCCTCGGTTCCGCGCTGATCGACCTGGCGCCGGACGTCGTACGGGTCCTCGTCCCCGGCGATCGTGACCCCGCCCCGCAACCCGGCTGGACCGTCGGTGTCAGTGCCGCCGTCTCTCCGCAGGACTGGCCCGCCGCCGACACCCAGGCGGCTCGCGCCCTCGCCCGCGCCCGTGCGACCCGCGTCCCGCTGGTCCGGCACGGTTCCTCCGGCCGCGCCGGTCTCGCCGGTCTCACCGAACTGGTCCCGCACGACGAGGCCGAGGCGCACGCCCGTACCCTCCTCGCGCCGCTCGCCGCCCACCCCGCGCTCACCGAGACCCTGCGCACCTGGCTCTCCCTGCACGGGAGTTGGGACCGTACGGCGGTCGCCCTGGGAGTGCACCGCAACACCGTGCGGCAGCGGATCGCCCGGTGCGCGGCGCTGCTGGACGCGGACCTGGACGATCCGGACGTACGGATGGAGCTGTGGTTCGGCCTGCGTCATCTGTGAGCGGCGATCTGTGAGCGGTCACCTGTGAGTGGTCGCCCGCGAGTGATCCACATCCCAGCGTTCGGGACGCCGGGCACGCGCACATCCCTCTGCTTCACAATGGGAAGCATGCCGATACCCGGGACCCCCAGCCGCGCCGAGCTCGTCGACCACCTTGTGAAGACCCGTATCGCGGGCGACGTGGCCACGCCTCGCGAGAACAACCTCTCCCACTACCGCAAGCTCGCGAACGGCGACCGCCACTACTGGTTCGGCCTGGAGCTCGGTGACCGTTGGACCGACGAGCAGGACGTGCTCGCGGTGATGGCGGAGCGGGTGGGTGTGAACGACGATCCCGAGTACCGATACGGCCAGGACACCATCGACCCGGAGCTGACGGTCGAGGGGCTGGACCGGCTGGCGGCGCGGCTGCGCAAGGCTGCCGACGGGCAGCAGCGGGTGCTCTTCGCGACCGGTCACCCGGGTGGCCTGCTCGACGTGCACCACGCCACGGCCGCCGCTCTGCGTACGGCCGGCTGCGAGATCGTCGTGATCCCGGACGGGCTGCAGACGGAGGAGGGGTACGTCATGCAGTTCGCGGACGTGGCCGTCCTGGAGCACGGCGCGACGCTCTGGCACACGCACTCCGGTGAGCCGATGAAGGCGATCCTGACCGCTCTGGAGCGCGAGGGCCGCCCGCTGCCGGACCTGGTCGTCGCCGACCACGGCTGGGCGGGTTACGCGGGCCGCCACGGCGTCGACTCCGTGGGGTACGCGGACAGCAACGACCCGGCGCTCTTCCTGGCCGAGTCGGAGGGCACCGTCCAGGTGGCGGTCCCGCTCGACGACCACGTGGTCAGCCCCAGGTACTACGACCCGATGACGGCGTATCTGCTGGCGGAGGCCGGGCTGTCCTGAGCACCTGGCTCGGCTCGGCTCAACCCCCTTGTCACGGCCAGGGGTTCAGCCCCTCCGCCCGCCGCTGCGCGTACCCCGGTGTCGGGTCCAGATAGACCCGGTTCACCGACGGGAACGCCTCCCGCAGTCGCTGCTCGGCCTGTTCGCAGGCCCACTCGATCTGGGCGGCCGTAGACCTGTCCCGGAAGTCGATCTTCGCGGCGACCAGCGCCTCGCGCGGGCCCTGCACGAGGGTCGTCAACTCCAGTACGGCCTCGATGTGTTCGACCCCGAGCAGCTCCGCCTTGATCCGCTCGCGCATGGCCTTGGGCAGCGGGCGGCCGATGAGGAGTTCCGCGTTGGAGCGGCCCAGCACCCAGGCGACGTAGAGCAGCAGGGCGCCGATGCACAGTGAGGCGGTGCCGTCCCAGGCGCCGGAGCCCGTGAGCTGGCCGCCGAGCAGGCCGCCGGCCGCGAGGAGGAGGCCGACGAGGGCGGCGGAGTCCTCCAGGACTACGGCCTTGACGGCGGTGTCGGGGGTGTAGCGGAGGTAGCGCTTGAAGGAGGCGTCGAAGCGGGCCGCCTCGCCGCGCGCCTGGCGTACGCCCGTCCTCAGGGAGTAGCCCTCCAGGAGGAAGGCGACGCCGAGCACGATGTAGGAGATCAGCGGGTCGCCGAGGTCCTCGCCGGCGACGAGGGTGTGGATGCCGTCGTAGATCGAGAAGACCGCGCCGCCGACGAAGGTGGCGACGGCGGCGAGCATCGCCCAGATGTAGCGCTCGGGGCCGTAGCCGAGGGGGTGTTCCTCGTCGGCGGGTTTCCCGCTGCGTTTGAGGGCGGTCAGGAGGAGGAGTTCGGTGACGGTGTCGGCGACCGAGTGCGCGGCCTCGGAGAGCATCGCGCTGGATCCGCTGATGACGCCGGCGACCGCCTTGGCCAACGCGATCCCCAGGTTGGCGACGGCCGCGACGATCACCGTGACGGTGGACTCGCCGCCGCCCTCACCGTCCTCTGCTTCTGTCATGTCCTCAGTGTTCCCGAGGAACCCGGACCACGCCCTCCTGAATGACGGAGATGGCCAGTTGACCGTCCTGCGTGAAGATCCGGGCCTGCCCGAGCCCACGCCCGCCGGACGCCGACGGCGACTCCTGGTCGTAGAGCAGCCACTCGTCCGCGCGGAACGGCCGGTGGAACCACATCGCGTGGTCGAGGGAGGCTCCGACCACATCTCCTACGGCCCAGCCGCCGCGGCCGTGCGCGAGGAGCACGGAGTCGAGGAGGGTCATGTCGGAGACGTAGGTCGCGAGGACGACGTGCAGGAGCGGGTCGTCGGCGAGCTTGCCGTTGGTGCGGAACCAGACCTGGGAGCGCGGTTCGCGGGGCGTGCCGAACTGGCCGTACGGCGGTTCGTCGACGTAGCGCAGGTCGATGGCCTCGCGCGCCTCCAGGAACTTCTCGACGACCTCGGGGGCGATGTGGTCGTAGCCGCGCAGCCGGTCCTGGGAGGTGGGCAGGGTGACCGGGTCGGGGGCGGACGGCATGGGGGCCTGGTGCTCGAAGCCCTCTTCGTGTTTCTGGAAGGACGCGGAGAGGGCGAAGATCGGCTGTCCGTGCTGTACGGCGACGGTGCGGCGGGCGCTGAAGGAGCGGCCGTCGTTCATGCGCTCGACGGTGTAGACGATCGGTGCGCCCGGGTCGCCGGGGCGCAGGAAGTACGCGTGCAGGGAGTGGGCGAGGCGGTCCTCGGGGACCGTCCGCCCGGCGGCGACGAGTGCCTGGGCCGCCACCTGTCCGCCGAACACGCGGGGGACGACGGCGGCCTGGGACTGACCGCGGAAGATGTTCTCCTCGATCTGCTCAAGGTCGAGCAGATCGAGGAGAGACTGAAGTGCCTGGCTCATGGCACCTTTTCTACGGGCCGGTAATTTCGGGGACCTTACAGACCCATGTCCTTCGCGATGATCGTCTTCATGATCTCGCTGGTGCCGCCGTAGATGCGGTTGACGCGGTTGTCCGCGTACAGGCGGGCGATCGGGTACTCGTTCATGAAGCCGTAGCCGCCGTGCAGCTGGAGGCATTTGTCGATCACGCGGTGGGCGACCTCGGTGGTGAACAGCTTGGCGCTGGCCGCCTCGGCGGGGGTCAGCTCACCGGCGTCCAGGGCCTCGGTCGCGCGGTCGACGACGGCCTCGGCGGCGTCCACCTCGGCCTGGCAGGCGGCCAGTTCGAACTTCGTGTTCTGGAACGCGGCGACGGGCTGGCCGAAGACCACGCGCTCCTGCACGTACTGCTTGGCGAACCGGACGGCGGCCTTGGCCTGCGCGTACGCGCCGAAGGCGATGCCCCAGCGCTCGGAGGCGAGGTTGTGGCCGAGGTAGTAGAAGCCCTTGTTCTCCTCGCCGAGGAGGTCCTCGACCGGGACCTTCACGTCGACGAACGCCAGCTCGGCGGTGTCGGAGGTCTTCAGGCCGAGCTTGTCGAGCTTGCGGCCCACCGAGTAGCCCTCGGCCTTGGTGTCCACCACGAAGAGGGAGATGCCGTGGCGGCGGTCCTCCTTGGTGGGCGCGGAGGTGCGGGCGCAGACGATCATGCGGTCGGCGTGCACGCCACCCGTGATGAAGGTCTTGGCGCCGTTGAGGACGTAGTGCGTGCCGTCCTCGGAGAGCTTGGCGGTGGTCTTCATGCCCGCGAGGTCGGAGCCGGTGCCCGGCTCGGTCATCGCGATCGCCCACATCTCCTCGCCGGTGACGAACTTCGGCAGGAACTTCTTCTTCTGCTCGTCGTTGGCGAGCAGCTTGATGTAGGGCAGGCCCAGCAGCACGTGCACACCGGAGCCGCCGAAGGAGACGCCCGCGCGCGCGGTCTCCTCGTACAGGACGGCCTCGAACTTGTACGAGTTGATGCCCGCGCCGCCGTACTCCTCGTCCACGCGGATGCCGAAGACGCCCAGCTCGGCGAGCTTGTAGTAGAAGTCGCGCGGCGCCTGGCCGGCCGCGAACCACTCGTCGTAGACGGGGACGACCTCGGCCTCGATGAAGGCCCGGAGGGTCTCCCGGAACGCCTCGTGGTCCTCGTCAAACACCGTACGGCGCACCTGCCGCCACCTCCAGCTACGTCAAGGGTCCATGTCTAAGCGCTTGCTCAGAACATCACGGTACCGGCGAGTAGGGGGAGCGTCCAGCGGAACGGGCACGTAACGCTGGTCACGCTGTCGCTCCGCTCATCCACCCGCTCTCTGCCCACCCACCCGCCCGACTCGGTAGGCCAAGCGGCCCCGACACGGGGCTCCGCCCCGGACCCCGACGAATCCGCGACCCCGGCCCGGCCTCGACCCCAGCCCGACCCCGGCCCGGCCCCGGCCCGGCCCCGGCCCGGCCCCGGCCCCGACACGGTCGCAGCACCCGACTGCGCTCGGGCCGGCGCTCAGCTCCCGCCGACGCTCGCGCCCGCGCCGCGCTCAGCTTCCGCCGGGCTCGGACCCGCCGGAAGCCAGCTCCCACCGAGGCCCATCTCCCACCAGAGGCCAGCTCCCACTGGGGCTCATCTCCCACCGACGCTCACGCCCGCCGGCGCCCAGCCCCCGCCGGTCTCGGACCCTCCGGAGGTCAACTCCCACCGAGGCCCATCTCCCGCCAGAGGCCAGCTCCCACTCGGTCTCAACTAACGCCAGCGCCTCCCGCCCCGACGGCAGCG
>NZ_JBHXME010000027.1:46313-76128 GCF_042721125.1 Streptomyces sp. NPDC058469 | reverse complement strand
CTACAACGTGTCGCTCAAGACCGGCCACGCCACCGAGATCGCCCTGAGCAAACCGGTCTACTCGTACAAGAAGGCCGTCCGCGAGACCGTCTGGGTCGACACCGGGCGCGACGACGACCGCGACGGTAAGAGCGACCGGGTGGCCGTCGACATCGTGCGCCCCGCCGAACCCGCCGCCAAGGGCCGGAAGATACCGGTCATCATGGAGGCCAGCCCCTACTACTCCTGCTGCGGCCGCGGCAACGAGAGCCAGAAGAAGACCTACGACGCCAAGGGCCGGCCGGTCGGCTTCCCGCTCTTCTACGACAACTACTTCGTCCCGCGCGGCTACGCCTTCGTCGCCGTCGACCTCCCCGGCACGGGCCGCTCCGACGGCTGTACGGACGCCGGCGGACCCATCGACATCCGGTCAACGAAGACGGTGATCGACTGGCTCAACGGCCGCGCCCACGCCTACACCACCCACACCGGCACCACCCCCACCAAGGCCGGCTGGACGAACGGCAACACCGGGATGATCGGCAAGAGTTGGGACGGCTCCATCGCCAACGGGGTCGCCGCGACCGGCGTGAAGGGCCTGAAGACGATCGTCCCGATCAGCTCCATCTCCTCCTGGTACGACGCCTACTTCTCCCAGGGAGCCGGACTGGTCGGCAGCGCGCCCACGCCGGGTGCGCTGATCCGTACGGTCGAGAGCGATGCCGTCGGCCAGCGCTGCGCCGCCGTGAACAAGCCGCTCGGCGATCCGGCCGTCGTCAAGTCCGGTGACTGGTCCCCGATCTGGGCCGAGCGGGACTACGTGGCGGACGCGAAGAAGGTGAAGGCGAGCGTCTTCGTCGTGCACGGTCAACAGGACCTCTCCGTCCGCACCAAGAACTTCGGCCAGTGGTGGGACGCCCTCGCGAAGAACGGCGTCGAGCGCAAGATCTGGCTCTCCCAGACCGGCCACGTCGACCCCTTCGACTACCGCCGTACGGAGTGGGTGGACACCCTGCACCACTGGTTCGACCATGAACTCCTCGGCTACGACAACGGGATCGACCGCGCGCCGATGGCCGACATCGAGCGGACCCCGGACCACTGGACCACGGACGCCGTCTGGCCGCCGAAGTCCACAACACCCTTGGCTCTCCGCCCCGTTCAGGGAACGCAGGCGGGCGTGGGCACGCTCGGTACGCAACCCGGGAGCGGGACCGAGACCTTCACCGACGCCACGGACAAGTCCGAGCTCGACTGGGCCGCGCACATCGACCAGTCGACCGGCGAGAAGGCGGGCTTCGTCACCAAGCCGCTCACGAAGCCGCTGCGCGTCTCCGGGGCCTCGCAGGTGACCGTCACCGCCACCTCGACAACCGCGACCGCGAACGTGTCGGCGGTCCTCGTCGACCTGGGCGCGGCGACCATCCGCGACTACAACACGGGCGGCCTGGGCATCTCCACGGTCTCCGGAACGTCCTGCTGGGGCGAGAACTCGGCGCAGGACAGCGCCTGTTACAAGAAGACCGCGGCCGACACCAAGCACGTCACGAGCACCGTCTTCAGCCGGGGCTGGGCCGCGCTCGGCACCGCCGCAGACGCGCACAAGGTCCAACCGCTCACACCCGGCAAGCCCTACACCCTCACGCTCACACTCGCGAGCGTCGACCATGTCGTCCCGGCCGGGCACCGGCTGGCCCTGATCGTCGCGGGCACCGACTGGGGCATCGCCAACCGTGCGACCGACCGGCCGACGATCACCCTGGATCTGGCGCACACGTCCCTGCGACTGCCGGTCGTGGGGCAACCAGGACTGCCCGCCGCGTAGTTCCGGGGCAGGGGACCCGACTCGACCGAGGACGGAATTCCGAGGGGGCCTGCTGGGAGGCACTGTCTCCCAGCAGGGAGGAAACCGGTCGTGGCACCGGCACCGGTCACCGGCGCACGCTGGCTGTTCGATGAACCACAACCGTCCCGGAACGGGCCCCCTGACCGTCACCGTCCTCGTCTTCCCGGGCGTCCGGCTGCTCGATGTGACCGGCCCGATCGAGGTGTTCGCGTCGGCCAACGCGTTCGGCGGGCACTATCGGGTGCAGGTCGCGTCCGAAAACGGCGCCGGGGTGATCACCTCCGCCGGCACCCGCATCGGCGCCGACCTCGCCGTGGACGACGTGCGCGAGCCGTACGACGTCCTCGTGGTCCCGGGCGGCCCGGAATGGGAGACGGTGATCAAGGACGACGCGCTCCTGGACGTCGTCCGGCGACTGCACGGCTTGGCTCGTCGTACGGCGTCGGTGTGCACCGGCGCGTTCCTGCTGGCCGCGGCCGGACTGCTGCGAGGGCGTCGCGCCGTGACGCACTGGCGGCAGTCCCGGCAACTGGCCGCGCGTTTCCCGTCCGTGCGGGTCCAACCGGACGCCATCTTCGTGCGGGACGGCCCGTTGATGACCTCGGCGGGCGTCTCGGCCGGTATCGATCTCTCCTTGGCGCTCGTCGAGGAGCATTTCGGTGCGGAGGTCGCGCGAGCGGTCGCCAAGGACATGGTCGTCTTCATGCAACGACCGGGCGGACAGTCCCAGTTCAGCGTCCGCTCCCAGGTCCCGCACTCCCGCCGGGAGGTGCTACGGCGGGTGCTGGACGCGGTCGCCGCGAACCCCGGCGCCCATCACACGCTGGCCGCCATGTCCCGCCGGGCGGGCATCAGCGTCCGCCACATGAGCCGGCTCTTCGACGAAGAGGTGGGGACCACCCCGGCCCGGTATGTGGAGCGGGTCCGGCTGGAGGCCGCCCAGGTGTTGCTGGAGACCGGTGACGACTCCCTGCCGGTGGTGGCGCGGCGCACCGGATTCGGCTCCGCCGAGTCGCTCCGGAGGGCGTTTGTACGGCACTTGGGGGTGACGCCGGGCGCGTTCCGGACGAGCTTCCGGACGACCGGCATGGCCGCGGCCACCGCGAACAGGGAAGAAAGAGAACAGGACAAGCGAGCATGACCACGTACGACCATCTCGACTGCTTCAAGCCGGAACTCGTCGTCATCCCGTGCGGCAGCCGCAAACTGGACCGGCCCGCGCGCGCCGCGGACCTGTACATCGGCTCGTACCACCGCGCGTGCCGCAAGGCGGCCGACGCGCTGCGACCCGACCGGCTGCTGATCCTCTCCGCGCGGTACGGCCTGCTCGACCTCGACGACGTCGTCGAGCCGTACGACACCCCGCACGGTGCGACGGACGCCGTGACGGCCCAACTCATCCTGGATCAGGCGACGTTGCGTGGCATCGTGCTCCTCGACCCCGTCGTCGCCCTCGGCGGCGCCCGGCACGTCGGCCTCGTCCACTCCGTCTGGCCGCACGCCCGCGCACCGCTGGCCGGAACCCGTGGCATGGGTGAACAGATGGCCCACCTCGCGGCATTGCGCAAAAGCGCTGTCAACTAGCCTGATCGGCCAAGGGAGTTGCTCAGTTCCCGCGGCGCCGAAGGGGCGGTCCGGGTGGCGACGTGACGCAGGGAGCGACCGGCCACGACGATCCAGGCCAGGACGAGCAGCACGTAGAACACGAGGGCCAGCCAGACGAACAACACCGAACCGGTGCGCGCCGCGAGGGCGTTGGTGGCGGTCACGAGCGCGCCGAACGGGAAGATGAACGACCACCAGGTGGGCGCGAACGGCAGCCCCGCGCGAATCGTCCGTGCCGTCAGGGCGGTGGCGAGCGCCAGCCACAGCAGGGCGAAGCCCCACACCAGGATTCCGCCCAGCAGCGCGAGGACCTCGGCGCCCCGGGCGTAGAGCGCGGGCAGCGTGCTCGGTGCCGCCGTGGCCAGCGCGCCGAGTGCCGTCACGGCTTGCCCCAGGGCCCCGAGGCCGATCCACACCGTGGGCACCATGGCGCCGGTGGGTGCGTCGTGGTGCACCAGGCGGCCGTAGAGGATGGCAAGGACCAGGAGTGCGGCGAGGAGGCCGAGGCCGAGCATCGCGTAGCAGCCGAGGAGCAGGGCGAGCCGGAGTTGACCGGGCGGGGTGTGGGGGACGAGCAGGGCGCCGGTCGCGGCGGAGACCATCGGCGGCACGATCGGCATCAGCCAGCCGCCGAACGCCGCGTCCGGCGCGAAACGGTGCCGGGTGACCATCAGGTAGGGCACCGTGCAGGCGGTGGCGAGGCCGAGTGCGGTACCGAGCGACCACAGCACGCGGTCCACGTCCAGCGCGGCGTCGAGCCCGATCACCCGTCGGCCGAGCAACAGCGTCCCGGCGCCGACCGTGAGCAGTGCCATCGGCGGTGCGCCGAAGAACTGTGCCACGACCGGATCCGCCGCGTGCGACCGCAGCGCCCGGTCCCGGACGTAGCCGACGGCCAGCAGGACCAGCAGCAGTACGGCGCCCACCCAGACGACCGTGGCGGCGGTCCGCAGCCCGGGGAGGCTCCGCGGGAGGGTGACCGCCGCGTTGGCGACGATGCCGGTGCCCATCACGGCCGCGAACCAACTGGGGCTGAGGGACGGACGTGGTGCGCTGGGGACCGTGGGCGACAGGGATCGGGTGGACGAGGAGCGGATCATGGCCCCAACGTAGGTCGGGGTCGGGGCGGTACTGTCTGGCATGTCCTGATGCAAGGGCGTCGTGGCAGATATCGAGGGGACGGCCGAGTTCGCAGGCCATGTCGGCGTCTCCCGGTGCGTCCGTACCGCGTGAACCGATCAGTCCCGGGTAGGAAAGGGGCTCGGACGTGCCCGGACGGGCGGGCACTCCTTGTGCGAAGGGACGGTTGGGACATGACGTTGGAGCAGGCCGCCGAAGGCCCGGTGGACGCGGTCGTCGTGAACGACGGACGTGTGCTGCTGGTGGACGTGCAGGGCGGTTGGATCCTGCCGTCCGGTGTCCCTGAGGAGGCCGAGACGGCGCAGGCCACTGCCGCGCGGGTGGTGTACGAACTCACCGGCTATCTCGTGGACGGCACGAGCCTTCTGGAGTCCGAGTCCGGAGGCGGGCCGGCCGTGGTGTGCCATCTGTTGAGCGAAGACCCGTCGGGGGAGGCTCAGCTCACCGCGGGGCAACTTCGCTGGGCACCATTCGCCGACGCCATCGCGGCCGGGCTGCCGACGCCCGTGCGCACCTACCTGGAGGGCCATACGCCGGTGTAGGAAAGACTGGCTCCCCCGCGTGGTACCACTGGTACCGTGGACGTCATGCCGAACACGCCGAAAGCCATGAACCTCCGCTTCCGAGACCCCCGGCAGCGCGCGGCCATCGAGGCCGCCGCCAAGCAGGCCGGGGTCAGCCTGCAGGAGTACATCCTCTCGGCCGCCTATGCGCGCGCGACGGCCGTCGAAGAGCGGTTCCTGGAGGGCTTCAAGGGGTCCATGGCGCGCAGCGGCGCGGCTTTCGCGGCCGAGCCCGGCAGCGCTGATCCCAGCGCCGAGCAACGGGCGGCCGAGGCGGACGCCCTCCGCGAACTCGAGCGCCAGGAGCAGGGCCACGCCGCGTGACCCAGCCCGAGCCACCGCACGCGCTCGACGTCACCTTCCTCCTGCACGCCGCCGAACTGCTCGACCGCGATCCCCAGGTCGACGACTACGGCCCGCTCTACGCCGCTGCCGCCCGGGTCGACGCCCGCGCGATGGAGCGCGACATCTACGGGTCCCTGCACCTCAAGGCGGCCGCGCTACTGCAGACTCTGGCGAAGTTGCCGTGCCTGGAGCACTCCAACGAGGCCTTCGCCTGGCACGCCACCGAGGCCTACCTGATCCTCAACGAGCGGCGCCTCGACTACCCGCCCAAGGCGGCCGTGGCGCTCGTCCGCGACGCGGCCTCCGGGGAGTTGGGCCTCGCCCGGATCGCCCGCCGGCTGCGCGACTGGACCACCGCCTGAGCGGCGCTGGTGAGGCCCGTCGGTCTCAGGTGGTCGCCTTCAGGATGCGCGCGAGCAGGGTCCTTAGCTGTGCGCGGTCCTCCGTGTCCAGCTCGGCCGTCGCCTCCGCGAGCGCGAGGCCGTCGACCTCTTCCGCCTCGCGGTGGCACTCCCGGCCCTTGTCGGTGAGGCGCAGCAGGAACGCGCGACGGTCGTGCGGATGGCGTACGCGCTCCACCAGACCGTCGCGTTCCAGGCTGTCGACGATGCTGGTCGTGGTCCGTGCCGCGACGCCGGTCATCTCGCTCAAGTCCCGCATGCGGAGCGGCTGTTCGGCTCGCGCGAGCATCCGCAGGGCACGCAGCCGCGCGACCGAGGCCCCGTGGGCGCGCAGCCGGGTCTCGACGAACTGGCGCAGCTGGTACGTCGTCTCGTAGAGCTCGTCGACCAGGACGTCGCTGCTGCCGTGCACTGTCATGGCGTTCCCCGTTCCGTGGTGAGAGCCGATTGTACGAGCCTCGGGCGGTACCAATGAGCACTCACATAGTGAGTATGCTCAGCATGTGCTGCCGTTCCGACGCCCTCCCGTCCCCCTCGCCCTTCGCCTTCACCCCCGAGACCTCCGACGGCTGCGGCTCCGCCGCCCCGGCCAGCGTCTCGTCGTCCCCGTCATGTGCGTCTGCGTGACGTTCATAGCCATCGTCGACGGAGCGATCACGACCGTCGCGCTCCCGTCGATCGCCCGCCAGTTCCAGCTGACGACGGCCGCCCTGGACGGGGTGGTCGTGGTCTATCCGGTCTGCCTGGCCATGGCCATACCCGCCTCCGCCTGGCTGGTCGAACGGTTCGGCGCCAAGCGCGTGCTGCTCACCGCCCTCGGCGCCTTCCTCGTCTCGTCACTGCTGTGCGGCGCGGCGGCCGGCCTCGGTCAGCTCGTCGCCTCCCGCGCGGTGCAGGGCCTGTCCGCCGGATTGCTCTTCCCCGCCGCTTCCTCACTGCTCTTCAGCACCTTCAACTCCTGGGAGCAGGTGCGGATTTCGCGGTACATGATCATCCCGCAGCAGATAGCCCCGGCCGCCGCCCCCATGCTCGGCGGCCTGCTGGTCGACCACCTGTCCTGGCGCTGGGTGTTCTACGTCAACCTGCCGCTGGGCCTGCCCGCCGTCGTGTTCGGGGCGCTGTTCCTCGCCGGGCACCACGGCCACCGGCCCGGCCGTTTCGACCTCACCGGGCTGCTGCTGAGCGCGGCGGCTCTGGGCGGCGTGATGTTCGGCGTCTGCGAGGGCCCCAACCGCGGCTGGTCCTCCCCCTCCGTCGTCACCGCCCTCGTCCTGGGCGCGGTCCTGCTCACCGCCGCCATCGTCTTCGAACTGCGCGTCACCGAACCGCTGTTGAAGCTCCGGCTCTTCGCGGACCGGCTCTTCCGGGACACCAACCTGATCAATCTGGTGGGCCTGGTGCCGATCCTCGGCGCGATGTATCTCGGCCCGCTCTTCCTCCAGCAGGGGCAGGGCCGTTCCGCGCTGGAGTCCGGCACGAGCACCTTCCCCGAGGCCTTCGGCGTCCTGCTCACCGTCCAGATCGCCGGGATCCTCTACTCCAGGGTCGGCCCCCGGATCATCATCGGCTCGGGCCTCGCCATGGTGAGCGCGGTCCTGCTGCTCCTCGCCACCTGCGACCAGGACACCGGCCTGTGGACCTTCCGCGGCTACATGTTCCTGCTCGGCATCGGCATGGGCGGCGTCTTCATGCCGACCACGGTGGCCTCGCTGGCGACCCTCTCCCGCAAGGACCTGGCCCAGGCGTCCACGCTCAACACGGTCGTACGGCAGACCAGTGGCGCCTTCGCGCCGGCGGCGGTGACCACGGCCCTGGTCCTGAGCACCCCCACGGCAGCCGCGGCGAATCCGCCCGTCTCCGCCTACCAGCACGCCTACTTGACCCTGGCCGCCCTCGCCGCGGCGACCGCCGTCTTCGCCTTCACGATCCCCGACGGCCCGGCCCGCGCCGCCGCGCGCGGCACCACCACGTCGGGCGGCGGGAACGCTCCGGCTCCGCTACGACGCCACGAGGAGGCACACTGATCGGCGTGGCGCCGACCGCGCCTCTCACGGGCCAACCGGTGAAACCGACCAGGAATCCCTGGAGTTGAGCACGGCGGTCGTGCACCCGGCGAGCTTCTTGTACCGCTGGGACACAGCCGTCGCGTGCTCCGCGGGCACCGGGCCGCCCAATCTCCTCGGCCATGGCGATGATCTCCTCCGGGCCCAACTCACGGGTGGCCAGCACCAGTTGGTTCAGCCGTTCCCGGCGCAGGTTCTCGTACCACTCCAGGGCCCGTACCGGATCGTCGTGCCGCGAGAGCGTCAGGCCAGGACGCGCGCGTCGACGATCGGCTGGGAGCCGCCGTTCATGCCCACGGGGTACATGGGATGGGCGGCGTCGCCGACCGGCGTCACCCGGCGCGGGAGCGGGTCCCGGTCCGCCATCGGGTACCCGGCGACCCACATCCGTAGCTACGAACCCCACGTCGTCCCAGGCCTGCTCCAGACCGAGGACTATGCACAGGCAGTGGTGTCCCTCAACCACCCCGCCCGAAGTCGGCGGAGCTGGAGCGGCGCGTCGCTCTACGCATGGAACGCCAGGCGCTGCTCACACGGCAAGATCCGCCGCCTCCGCAGTTCTGGATCATCATGGATGAGACGGTCTGGCCTCGGGCTTTCATGAGGTGGTCTGTCCGAGGCTTGATCACAAACGCGAGAAGCGCTCCTGACCTGGAACGATAGGACTTGTCGAGGGTCCAGATCGTGCCGTGGAAAGAAGCACTTCTCAGCTGAAGAAACGTATCGGGTCGTACCCGCGTGTCCGCGTTGAGGGCAACGGTCGTGGAGTGGTCTCGCAGGCCGGGGTCGTGCTGTTGGTGGAGACGGTCCGCAAGACGGGCCTGGATACTGCGATATCTGCGGCTCCGACACCCTGGCGCAAGCCGAGGGCGGTACACGATCCCGGCAAGATCCTGCTGGACGTGGCGCTCGCGGTCGCCTCGGTGGCGACTGCCTGGCCGACGGCGGCATGCTGCGGGCCGAGCCGGCCGTGTTCGGGCCGGTGGCCTCGGACCCGACAGTCTCCCGGCTGATCGACACGCTCGCAGCGGGCGGCCGGCACGCCTTGAACGCGATCCGCAGCGCCCGTTCCCAAGTGCGCCAACACGTATGGAAGTCGGCCGGGCAGACGGCACCCGTCCACCCGTGAGGCGCATTACGTGCTGGACGACTTCCTGGGTAACGCCACCGATCTGCCGATCGCCGAGCACGCCACGGACACCCACGGCGTCGTCACGCTGATCAACTTCGCGTTGTTCGACCTGGTCGGGAAGGCGCTCACCCCGCGGATCCGGGATCTGGGGAAGGTCACCCTGTGCCGCGACGACACCCCGACAGCGGTCAACGCCCGCTATCCGCACGCCGGGCCGCTGCTGACCGACCGCCTCGACCAAGACTTGATCATCGAGGTGTGGCCGGATCTGCTGCGGATGGCCGGGTCGCTGAAGTTCGGACAGGCCACTGCGTCGCTGATCGTCGGGAAGTGGTCGGCGGCATCAAGGCAGAACACCCTGGCCACCGCGCTGAAGGAGTGGGGGACGCTGCGGCGCACGATCCACTCGGCGAAGTACCTGTCGGATCCGGTGTACCGGCGCAAGATCTCCTGGCAGCTCAACAAGGGCGAGTCGCTGCACGCGCTGCGCCGTGACCTGCGCTACGCCAACCACGGCACTGTGCGCCGCCGGCAGTTGGAGCAGCAGACCGAGCAGGCATGGTGCCTGACCGTGCTGACCAATGCCGTGATCACCTGGTCGACGGAGTATTACGCGATGGCCGTCGACCGGCTGGGCGCTGACGGCCGGGACATCCCGGACGAACTGCTGGCGCACATTTCGCCGGCGCACAGCGAGAATGTCAACTTCTTCGGCACGATCAGCGTCGACGTGGAGGCGGAACGGGCCAAACTCGACGAACACGGCCTGCGCCCGCTGCGCTCGTTCGGCGTGTGATGGCGGGGATCCGGGTCGATGCCCTGGTCGAACAGGTGAGCCGGGTGCGGTTGACCGCGGGCGGCGAGGACGCCGGCTTGCCGCTTTCCCTGTAGTGATCGGCCCGTGACCAGCAAGATCCACGAAAACGGGGCTAGCGATGATCTTGATGGTTGACTATGCCTGGTCAGAGGCGTTCCGTTCCCGCCCGGGCCGCGACGCAACGACTCCCGGGGCGACGCTCAGGTGAGTTCGGGGCCGCGTTCGAGTCCGAGGATGTCGAAGAACGTGCGCAGGGTGCGGGCGTTGCGGCCGTCGGCGGACCGGAGTAGTCGGCGGGTGTCGTGGTCGACCAGGACGGTGAGGTACCGGTGCCCGCGTTTGTAGGAGATTTCGTCGATGCCGATGCGGCGCAGGTCGGCGAAGCGGTCGGTGGTGGCTTCCACACCAGCCCGGATCCGGGCGATGATCGCGTCGACGGTGCGCCAGGCGATGCGCATCAGCCGTGGCACGGTGGATTTCGTGGTGTGGGTGGCCAGCCAGGCGACCTGGTCGTCGAAGGCCAGGGTGTGTCCGGCGTCGTCGCGTGCCCAGGGCACCAACGCGACGATGACGCCGTATCGGGCGCTGCGGGTCGGCCGGACATGGATCACCAACCGTTTGTCATCGTCGCCGGTGGTGTTGGTGTCCTGTTGGGCGTCGCCACGCTCGATGGTGGTCCTGGACAGTCCCAGGGCTTGCTTCCATAAACCGGCTCCCGGCACGCCTTGTCCTGATCTGGATAATTTTGGTCGTTCAGCACCCACAACCTGGATCGGACAAGGCGTGCCGTCTGTTGGTCGCTGCGCGCCACGCAGCCGTCCTACTCGTCGTCGCGGTTGCAGGCGTCCAGTCAGGCTGATCCCGTGTGCTCGGCGAGGTTGGTCAAGGTGTTCGGGTCGTCCAAGCGCTCCCAGTACCGGGTCAGCGGGTGCGCGGTGCCGCTGCCGCCGCTACGAGCCGTTGGAGGACTCCGGGGTTCGAGGGAAGTTGGAAGTGGTTGACCCCCGGGTTGTCCGTGAGCGAGAAGTGATGGTGGCGCATCCCTGCCCAGACCGCGACCGCCTCGTTGGTGATGTCCTCCTGGTTGATGTCCCCGTCGCGGGTGACCAGGTCGGTGTCGGGGTTCACCACCTGACCGATTCGTAGACTCGCCACGCGCGCGCCGACCACCGTCGCGATGCCGGATCCCTTCTCGGCGTACACGTCGACGTCCGGGAAGTGCGCCGGATCGGTGAACCGGACGAACCCGATGTAGTGCGCCGCGATCTCCGCGAGCACTGGCTCGCCGGCGTCCGCGAGGAGTCGGGGCCAGTCCTTCGGCGTATACGAGCGGCCGGTCGACTTGTCGTAGACGACGACCTCGCGGCGTCCGAACACCCGCGGGTCGGAGGCGCTCATGTAGGTGGACGGTGCGGTGCGCAGCATGCGGGCCGAACTGGTGGCCTTGGCGGCCGTCACCGGAAACGAGAAGTCGGTGAGGTCAAGGCCGGTGAAGAGCACCGGGTACAGCACACCCTGCCCGGGGAAGTTGCCCGCGAGCGCGGTGAAGCCGTGGACGTACCGGAGCTTCCACCAGTCCGGGACGTGCGTCAGCAGGTACTGGATGTAGAGCGGGCCGTTGGAGTGGCCCACCAACTGCACTGGGCGATCGCCATTGGCACGCGAGGTCTGCTCGATCAGTCGGACGGTCCGCTGCAGGAAGTCGCCCTGGTCCGGCGCCAGCCGGAAGTCATAGCCGGCCACTCGGATGCTTCGGTCCCGGACGTATCCGGCCTTCTCCAACGTGGTGTAGAGCGGCTCGTAGAAGGGTGCGCTGCGGGTCGAGCCGTAGCCGGGGATGGACGTCGTCACGCCAGGCTGCTCGGTGAACCGCCGGGCGAACGGTACGCCGTGATCCGGGTTGTAGCGCAGGGTGAGGAGTTCGTCTCGGCAGACGGAGCTGAACGCGGACTGTGCGGTGTCGCCGGCCAGGATCTCGAACCGGCCGGATGACGGGCAGGCCGGGTCGGTCCGCTGCCCCGCGACATCGACCTGGAGGCGGTTGTAGGTGTAGGCCGGAAAGAGGACGACCGGGTTCACGCCGCTCGGGCGTCGTGACGCGGCGGTCGATGTGTTCGCCGACGCGGCAGGAACACCGGCGGCGCACAACCCGGCCACCATCGATGCCGCCAGGATGGCTCTCGCCAGACGTCCGACCACAGCGAGATGAAACCGTGGGATTCGAGTCATGTCCGCATGTTAACATTAGGACATGGATGAAATCAATGATCTCCCCCCGGCGCGACGACGCGGGATGGCCGATGAGGTCGCCGACCGCGTGCGAGAAGCGATCTACGCCGGTGTCTACGCACCCGGTGCGCCGCTGCGCGAGGTCGAGCTGGCGACGGTGCTGCGGGTGAGTCGCGGCCCGGTCCGCGAAGCGCTGCTGCGCCTGGAGCGCGAAGGCCTGGTAAGCAGCGAGTGGCACCGCGGCACCACCGTCACCACGCTGTCGGCCGAGGACGCCGACGAGCTTTACAGCTTGCGGGAGGTGCTGGAGGAGCTGGCCGTCCAGCGTCTGATCCGCCACGCCACGGACGCCGAACTGCAGGCTGTTCGCGCCGCGGCCGATCGGATGGACGGCGCCGCGGACAAGCACACCACCGTCCAGCAGGATCTGGACTTCCATGATGCCGTCTTCGCCGCCGCGCACCACCGGCGCCTCGAAGAGGCATGGCGTGCCGTCCGCTCCCAGGTCCATCTGTTCCTGCTGATCCGCCTCGGCATCAGCGACGACGAGTACGCCAGGCACGTCGCCACCGAGCACCGCGAACTCGCCGACGTGCTTGTCGCACGCGACGAAGAACGCGCGCTGCAACTATTCGCCGACCACCGTCGGCATTCGGCAGCTCTGGTAGCGGCTCAGATTTCGCAGAACTCACCGCAGCCGGCGCCGAACCGGGCGCCATAGATAGAAAAGGGGCATGGCCCAGACACCAAAGAGACCAAGGCTTTGGTACTCGCCGTGCGGCCGCCGCGCCCCTTGGTGCCTGTCGTTGCGCGATACGGGTCAGTCCTGGAACCGCGACGCCGCGCGGCGACGCCGGTCCACGTCCACGGTGAAGACGTCGGGTCGGCTGTAGTGCCCGGTCGGGTCCATGGTGAGGCGCTCCGCGCGCACTTCGGCGAGGTCGATGTCGGCGACGATCAGCCGCTCTTCGTCAGCCAGTGGCTCCACCAGCCATCTGCCGTCGGGGGCGGCCAGCGCGGAGCCACCGCGGCAGTATTCGGTGACTCCGGCTTCTTCCAGCGCGGCACGGAGCGGGAAGTCCGCAGGGATGTCCGCCAGCCCGAGCAGGCCGTTGGCGGCCAGGGAGAACACTCGCCCCTCCCGCGCGATGAACCGGGTGATGTCGACGGTGTTCCGCGGGTTGCCCGGCCACACGCTCACGTGCAGCTCCTCACCCTGGGCGTAGAGCGCGTGGCGGGCCTGCGGCATCCAGTTCTCCCAGCAGTTCAGCCCGCCGACCCGCGCCGCGCCCGCCTGGTGCACCCGTAGCCCGTTACCGTCGCCGATGCCCCACACCAGCCGCTCCTCATAAGTCGGCATGAGCTTGCGGTGGGTACCGACGACGCCGGCGTGCGGGTCGATGGCGACCAGCGTGCAGAACACCGTGCCGCGCCCGACCGTGACGTCGCGCTCGATGGTGCCCAGGTACACGAAGATGCCGAGATCGCGTGCCGCCTCGGTGATGAGCAGGATTTCCCGACCGGTCACCTCGACCGCCGCATCAAGGTAGGCCGCGTACGCCCGTTTCTGCATTGCGTCGTCGAACCTGGCCCCACCGGTGTGCTCCAGCCACGAGGGGTATCCGGACAGGAACGTCTCGGGGAACGCGAGGAGCTCCACCTGCTGGGCGGCCGCGTTCTCCATCCAGGCGATGACCTTCTTCGTGGTGGCGGACGGGTCGAGCCAGTATGGGCGGGCCTGGGCGGCTGCGATGCGCATCGTCCGATTCCCCTTTCAGACCGAGGTCGCGAAGACGTCGGCGTCCTCAGCGAAGGCTTTGAACTCGAGCGCGTTGCCGGCCGGGTCGGTGAGGAACATCGTCCACTGCTCGCCCGGCCGGCCGGCGAAGCGTAGGTAGGGCTCGATGACGAACGCCGTGTCAGCGGTACGGAGCCGCTCGGCCAAGGCGTGGAACTCCGGCACCGTCAGCAACAGCCCGAAGTGGGGAACAGGGACGTCATGACCGTCGACCGGATTCGCGGCACGCGGCGCGGCAGGCGCGAGATGCGTGACCAGCTGGTGACCGCGCAAGTTCCAATCAATCCACAGGTCGCTGCTGCGCCCCCGCTCGCAGGCCAGCACGTCGCCATAGAAACGTGTGGCAGCCGCCAGGTCATCGACAGGAATAGCGAGATGAAACCGTGGGATTCGAGTCATGTCTGCATGTTAACATTAGGACATTGATGAAATCAACGATCTCCCCCCGGCGCGACGACGCGGGATGGCCGATGAGGTCGCCGACCGCGTGCGAGAAGCGATCTACGCCGGTGTCTACGCACCCGGTGCGCCGCTGCGCGAGGTCGAGCTGGCGACGGTGCTGCGGGTGAGTCGCGGCCCGGTCCGCGAAGCGCTGCTGCGCCTGGAGCGCGAAGGCCTGCTGCCCTCGATGGGCTCCAGCGTGGACTGCGTGGACAACGCGATGATGGAATCCTTCTGGGCCCGGGTCCAGGTCGGACTCCTCGACCGCGGACGGTGGCGCACCCGGCTGGAGCTGTCCACCGCGCTCTTCGAGTACCTGGAAATCTTCCACAACCGACAGCGCAGACACTCCGCACTGGGCATGCTCAGTCCGGTCGATTACGAACTCCGCACCCCACCAGTAGCGTGAAACCAAGCAACTCGACTCCACCCAACTCCGGACAGTCCGGAGCCTCCATCAGACCCGGAGCGCTTCACACCAGGAACTTCCTCCTGAACGTCCGCAAGGAGCTGCTGTCGCGTCCTTGAAGTCTGTTTACGCTTGATCTTGTCGAGGATCCGATTGTCATCCGGGTCGCCGCGCGCGGCTCGTGCGCGGCGCCTTTGGGGACCCCCGCATGCCACGCTGCCTCCCTGCCCGCACGGCCTGAACACCTCAGTTGCGTAGCCAGGGTCCATCCCGCCATGACAGGACCGCGTTGGCGTTCCGCTGAGCGGACCCATGCATGACACAGCAGGCCCTCCCCTGCACTCTCTGCAGAGCAATGCACTGACGACAGTGACCAGGAGGCATGAAATGAGAAGCAAGTTACGGCGACGTGGCGCCATGGTGGCAACAGTCGCGGCCCTGAGCGTCGGCGGGCTGGTGGTGGCCACCGGCAGCGCATCCGCCGCGGTCGCGTTGATCCACGTCACCTCGAACACCGGATTGGGCGTCTACAACGCCCCCCACACGGCCAGCGGCAAGGTCGGAGTCCCGGACATGGGACTCGGGGACGCGATCATCGCCGACTGCTGGGACCGCGGAGACAACATCGGCGGCGGAAACGTCTGGTACCACACGCTGTCGGAGCGTTACAACGCCAGCACCGGGCAGGAACTATTCGTCACCGGATGGACGTACGGGGCGTACGTGGACGGCAACGCGGCGTTCCATGCCGGGGCCATTCCGGAGTGCTGATCTAACAGGACGTCGCCTCGGCACCGTTCACCGCGACGACGTCGTCTTCGTGGAAGTCTTCGTCCGCCCCTGGGGGGGGAACCGACGAAATGCGGTGCTCGGGGTGACGGAATTCGTAGAGCGCGAGGTCAGTCGGCTGGACGGCTGCCAGGTGTGCGTCGGCTCTCGCGGGACTCACAGTGACGCGTCGGCGCCCCGCTGGTGTCGCGTGCTTGAAGTCTGTTTGCGCTTGATCTTGCCGAGGATCTGGTCGGCTGTCTTGGTCCAGGTGAACGGCATGCAGCGGGTGTTGTAGCCGTCGATGAAGGCGCGCATGGCGGCCTTGAGGTCGTGGACGGACTCGAAGGTGCCGCGCCATATGGCCTGCCGGGTGATGATCCCGAAGAAGATCTCGACCATGTTCAGCCACCAGCAGGAGGTGAGGTGAACTGCAGGGTGATCCGGGGGTTCTTCGCCGGCCACGCCTTGACGTTGGGATGCTTGCGGGTGGCGTAGTCGTCGACCACAACGTGCAGTTTCACCCGGGGATGGGCCTTGGCGACCTGCTTGATGTAGGCCAGGAACTCCTTGTTGTGGTGCCGCTCGAAGCAGGCGTCGGCGCTGATTCTCCCGGTGGCGACTTCCAGGGCGGCGAACAGCGAGGTCGTGCCGTTGCGTTTGTAGTCGTGGGTCTGCCGCTCGGGCAGGCCCGGCCGCAGCGGCAGCATCGGGGCGGTGCGGTCCAGTGCCTGGATCTGGGTCTTTTCGTCCACGCAGACCACGACCGCTTTCTCCGGCGGAGCCAGATACAGCCCGACGACGTCACGGATCTTCCACTCCAGCTCGGGATCGGTGGAGAACTTGAAGGTCTCCACCCGGTGCGGCTGCAGGCCCCACTTGCGCCAGACCTTGGCCACCGCGGAGAAGGACAGCCCCAGCTCTGCGCCCAGCAGCCGCGACGACCAGTGCGTCACCCCCAGACCGGCCGGCGGGCGACCGCTGTCGGCCAGCGTTGCCACCAGCACAGCCCCCTCCTCCATCGTTGCCGGCCGGCCCGGACGCGGCAGGTCCCCGAGCGCGACGATCCCCGAAACCTGGTAGCGGTCACGCCACTTCAGCACGGTCGGACGCGAGGTCCCCAGCCGGGCGGCAATGTCCGTGTTGGACACGCCCTCCGCCGCCAGCACCAGGATCCGCGCCCACTGCACCAGCCTCGCCGGGGCCGTCGACATCCGCGTCAACGCCTCCTTCAGGACAGCCCACCGAACCGGACGCCTCGACGCCTGGAGCAAAGAGAACCAGTCACGCGCAGTCGTGAATCCTCATTCCCATGCCGCGCAACATACGAACTGTCGTTGCCTGTAAGGGAGTTACTCTCCGGAGCGGCCGACTTGGCCTTGTGGGCCGAGACTCATTCTCGGCCTACTCGATCGAGCCGGGGAACGTCGGCGTGCAGCAGATGCGAATCGTTGAACGTCATTGAACTTCTTCAGCGTTGCCGCTCCAGGGCAGGGATGCAGCACAGTTGAAATGCCGTGAGCTGATGTCTTTCGCGTCGAGGCATGGCCATGGTCGAGACACGGCCTTCATGATGCATTTGACGCAACCAGGCCTCGGAAAAATGACGCCAAGCTTCAATCACGGCCCATCAGGACTCGATGCCCCTGCCCCCGTTGCGAGGCGGCTCGCGCAGGCCTCTTGTTCGGGCAGCAGGGCGGAGGCGGCGTCGACGAACTCCTGGACCAGGCCGGTGGTTCGCCCGGTGGGCCAGGCCGCCGCGACATGGTTGGGGCCGAGGTCTTCGACCGGGATCGCCTCGATGCCGGGTCTGGTGTAGAAATTCGCGGTGGACGCTGGGATCACGGCGATCCCTTGTCCGCCGGCGACGAGTTCGAGTTTCTCTTCGACGCTGTGGATCGCCGGCACCGGGCGGCGCTCACCGGTTCGCAGTTCCACCGCGATATCGCGCCATTCGGGGACGGCGTCGGGGTCCTGCAGGAGGTGATCGGCCGCCAGGTCGGCGACCTGCACGGTTTCCTTGCCCGCGAGGCGATGGGACGAGGCCACCATGACGAGGCGCGGTTCGGTGTAGAGCGGCCTGATCTCCAGGCCTGCCGGGTCGATCGGCAACCGGACGATGCCGACATCCGCGCGGGCGTCGTGGAGCACATCCACCTGGTCGTGCCAGCCGGTGCGCAGCATCCGCACGTCCAGCCCGGGGTGGCGCTCGCGCAGCAGGCGAACGACAGGAGTCAACGTGATTCCCGGCATGAACCCGATCGTGAAGCGGGTGACGCTCTCGCCTGCGGCGCGTACCCGCCGCAGCAGTGCATCCGCGCTCGCCAGCAGGGGCCCGGCGTCGTGGACGAGTTGTTCGCCTGCCGATGTGAGCACGGAGCCGCGGCGGTCGCGCATGAACACGTCCAAGCCCAGCTCGCCTTCGAGCACCCGGATCTGGCGGGAGAGCACGGGTTGGGTGATGTGCAGGCGCTCCGCGGCGCGTCCGAAGTGGAGTTCCTCGGCTACCGCGAGGAAGTAGCGAAGCTTGCGCAGGTCGACGTCCATGCGGTTCCTCCGGGTGATCAGCCGCGCGCGAAGGTGGCGAGCGGGTCACCGTGCGTCGGTGCCCAGCCCAGCTCGCGGCGGGCCTTGGCCGAGGTGAGGCGCTGGTCCAGCGCGAACGCGTCCGCGACGGGCCCCATCTCGGCACGGGCCTGCTCCAGCGTGATCGAGACCGTCTTGCCGTCGAGTCCGGCACCGCGCGCCGCCGCTTCGGCGACCTGCTTCATCGTCGGGTGGCTCTCGCCGACCCCGATATAGACCGACCCCGCCTTCGCCGAGAGCGCGGCGACGTAGAGCGTGGCCATGTCGTCGATGTGCACGAGCCCCCACCGGTTGGCGCCGTCACCGATGTACGCGCGGCCTGGCCACACGATGCGACAAACTCGCCATCGACTACCAGGCCGCACTCCACTTCGCCGCCATCCTCATCTGGGCACGACGCTAACTAAAGAGACAGAACCTGAGGTCGGTGGCATGAGGCCGGCGTCTTCGAGACGCTGCATGGCATCCTGCTCGCCGAGCTGCACGCGGCCGACGCCCTGGACTGGACCCGGGCCTGCGTGGATGCCTCCCACATCCGCGCAAAAAAAAGGGGGCGAGGCGACCGGCCCCTCACCGGTCGACCGCGCAAAGACGGGCAGTAAACACCATCTGATCTGCGACGGGAACAACACCCCGTTCAAGGTCATCACCACCGCGGCCAACGGGCCGCCTTCCGGCCTCGCGTAAAAGAAGAGCTGCTCGCCCGGCGGCATCTTGAAGCGGTCGGGAGATCCGTTCAGCCGATGGTGAAGCGCTGGTTCTGGGCGCCTCGGTCGCAGCGGGCAGTGCGGTAGTAGCCGTTGTCCTGCTGGTAGAGGCAGCGGCCCGTGCCGACGCTTTGGAGCATGACGGCGCTGCGAGCGGCGGGCTGGACGGTGCGCCACTTCTGGTATGAGCCGCCGTTACAGCGCAGGGGGTAGACGTCGCCCCGGTCATTGCTGTCGAGGCAGCGGCCCCAGAAGTTGTTCTTAAGAGTGGTGCTGGTGTTGAGGCGGCCGTTCCACTGCCACAGGAGGCTACCGCGTCCGGTGGTGCAGCGGTCGCCCTTGAGGCCGGTTTCGGAGGTCTCGCGCAGGCAGTCACCGTAGCGGTAGTTCGCGAAGCGGCTGGTGGCGGTGGCAGCCGAGGCGGGTGTGGGGGTGAGGAGGGGGAGGGCGAGGGCGAGGCCGGCTGCGGCGATGAGGGCGGCGAAGGCTTTCCGGGTCGGGCGACGCACCAGGGGGCTCCTTACAGTGGTTTTCAGAGGTACCTCGACAGGATCCCCGAACACCAGCGCCTACGCCTGAAAAATGGGGAAAACCCCGGATCGAGCCGCTCATGCCGGCCGATCCGGTCCGGGGACGGCGCTGGGCCGATCACCGCGGCACGCTCGAGGCCATCGCGTGGAAGTACCCGCGCCAACTCGCCCTGGCGGGACCTCCCCGAGGAGCTCGGCTCGTTCCAGACGACCCATAAGCGGCTGATCAGGTGGGCCGTCGACGGCACGTGGGAGAAGATCTTCACCGCCGTCCTCGCCGCAGCGGATGCCGTCGACGACATCGGCTGGACCGTAGCAATCACTAATCGGACAGACACATCCGATCAACTGACCAACCCATCAAAGAGACACGCTCTAGGTGGCACCGAAGCAGGCCGGCGAGGTGGTGACGGTGTGCGTGGACGGTGGCAGACGGCACGGGTAGGCCAGAGGGCAGGTGTCCTCGGCGTGCTCTTTGGTGCACGTCACAAAGTCCCAACGGCCACCGGGGGCACCCCGGTTGCGCCCCGTCACGCTGCTCCAAGCACATAACACGAAGTCAACTGCTGACCCTTCCCGACACCCGGGGCGACTTCGTGACCATCACGCGCGAGCAGGGGATCAGCAGCCGACTTCGCGGGGTCCGCTCAGTGCTCCGCCTGCTGCCACGATGTGACCCCGAGCTGTCCGGTGGTTCCGAGGTCGAGGTTCGGGGTCACGATCACCGGGGCGGCACCGGCCTTCGCCCGGACTCGCACATAGGGCACGTTCACCGGCGTGCCGAACTCGGTGGTATTGCGCCAGACCAGGCTGGCCGTCGCCGACTCGCCGGGCCTGAGTGTGACGGGACCGGGCTGCTGCTTGTCGTCCGAGCTGCCGGGGGTGATCTCGCCGCCGCTGTCCTGGATCTTGACGCCGTCGACGTGTTTGAGGTCGTCGTCCAGGAGCTCCAGAAGCGGGTAGCCGTCGACGGTGTAGTCGCGCGTGCCGCAGTTGTCGAGATGCAGGCCCACCACGCGCAGTCCCATGGCCGCGTCGCCCTTGTCGGCGCTTACCCGGATCCCGGAGGCGGGGCACGTGCCCGGTGCGGCCGGCGCCTCGCCCGCGGGGACCTTGGTCACTTCGAGCACCTTGGCCTGCGTCACCCGCGGCGTGGTGGGCGGCAGTTCCCCGGCCCCGACCGTGCCCCGTACGGTCTTTCCTGGGCCGACGTCGCGGACGGTCGCGGTCTGGTTGGCCATAGCCCCGCCGTCGGCGCTCATGAAGGTGATGATGACCGAGTAGGTCAGGGTCTCGGTGCCCTTGTTGGTGACTTCGTAGGCGGCAACGATCCCCGAGTCCCTGGTGAGGCCGTCGGCGGAGACGGAGTGGCTGCGGGTCGGCGAGGGCGAAGACGACGGGAGGGTCAGCGAGATGACCCGTACGCCGTCCTTGCCCGGATCGGCGACCTGCGTACGGGACGACGGCTCGGCCGCACCGGCGTTACCGGCGCCGTCGCGCTCCGTCCCGCAGGCCGTGAGCAGCAGAGCGGTCGCCGCGAGAGCCGACACGAAGGGGACGGTGCGGCCGAGAGCCGGGCGGAGGGGGGCAGGTCTGCGCATCCGGTCATCTGATCAGCGCGTGAACCCCGCACCTGTGACGGAGGCCATAATTCCAGTCACAGGGCTGTCACAACCTCGGCGCGGGCGCGGGTAGTTGGGCGATTCTGGCTCCCCCGACATCGCGGACATGACCTCAGCGGCCCGTTCGAAGTCCACAACCCCCGTCCCGCGGTGCGGGATCAGTATCACCGCCAGCCCGTTCACGTGCCCGTCCACCAGCCCTTTGAACTGCGACCTCAATTTGACGGAGGCTCAGTGCGTGAACCCCACCGCTACCTGGTTCCGCCACTGTCACTCCCCCAGGGACAGCATCGTGCCGGCCGAGGTGGGCCTGGAAGCGGGCGATGTCGCGATAGACGGCCTCGATGTAGGGATCGATCCTGCGCACACGCTCCAACAAGGCCAGAGCCCGGTCTGGTTCACCGTCCCGGAGTAGGCGTACGAGGGCGCTGACCGCATCCAACACCCGTATCCGGCGAGTTGTTAGAGCGGTGGGTTCGCTCGCGTTCGTCCGCGCACAGGCGAAACGCGGCGACGCCAAGGAAGCGCCCACGATCAAGATCCGGACCCATTCCCGGGCCGGCGAACCGCCCCCGAGTGCGGGGAGGCACGATGTGCGCCGACCGGCGACGTGTGCCCCGTGCACCACCAGCAGACCAAGAACATTCTTTGTTCTTACAGTCCTCAGAAACTTGGGTTCTTCTAGAGCCTGAAGTCGGTTGCCTGAAGGCCCGTTGCGCACCAGGCAACCGCTGATCGGACGATCTTCCATTGGGCCACCTGGTACGACGAGGCAGGCAAACACCGGCCACTACGAACCCCTACGACCAGAACCTCCGGGGAGGCGTTCGGCAGCCCCATGAGCGCTGAGGAAGTCGGTCGTTCAAGGGCCGCGGAACACTACACCCTTGACCTTTGATCCTTCGCGAGTGCGAGCCCGAGGACGACATGCGACCTCACCGCAGAGGTCTGGCTGGCGAGTGTGGACGTACAGGTGGCAGCCGTTGCCGACGACCGCCGCGGCACGGGTCCTGACAGTCGCGGAACATGGCCGGAACCGCCGGTCTGTGTATTCGGCGATTCCGGGCGGGAACCCAGTGGCAGACGGCAGCGGCGGCAAGAATCCGTTCATCGGACGACCGATGCGGAGCGCATTCAGGGGCCGTGGACGGATGGCGGGCCGCTGATTCGAGAGGTTTAGTCGGCCATTCACGGTCCCACGGTGGTCTCCGATCAAATCCCGCCAATCTCAGGGGAGTTGATGGGAAGTTGATGGGAAGACGACACAGGCGATCATGTCTTGACCGATTCGATGCTCTCCCCTTAGCGTCACGGGCAGACGATAGCCCCGGGAACCGCGCACAACATCACGGAAACCGGGTGTCGGACAACACGGGGGAACAATCCAATGAACGACCGTCCGGGGTGGTACCGGCCGGTCGCCGCAGGGCATGTGCCCTGTCGGCGCGGCCACGGACAGCGGGGACCACTGGCACTCGGGTGTCCACGTGGCACGCCCAGCCGCGCCCTTCAGGAACCCAGCGCGCACACAGTGCGGGCCTGAGGCGTGCGCGGACACGACGAGACGGTACTGCTGCGGCGCATGGTCGAGACCGCGTCGGTCACCGGCCACGAGGACCGGCTCGCCCGTCAACTCGTCGACGACATGGCCGCACTGGGCTTCCGTGCCCACCGTGACGCCGCCGGTAACGCGGTCGGTGAGCTGGGCGACCTTGACGGGCCGCTGATTCTGCTCCTCGGCCACCTCGATACGGTGCCCGGCGAACTGCCCGTCCACGAACGCGACGGCAAGCTGTACGGCCGCGGCACCGTGGATGCCAAGGGCCCACTCGCGGCCATGGTCTGGGCGGCACTGCGCGCCTCCGCACGCTGCGACGCCCGCATCATGGTGGTCGGCGCCGTCGGCGAGGAGGGCTCCTCACCCGGCGCACACCATCTGCGCGGCGCGATCCGGCCGGACGCGGTCGTCATCGGCGAACCGAGCGGCCTGAGCACCGTCGTCCTCGGCTACAAGGGCATAGTGCGCTGGACTGTCGACGTCTCCCGCCCCGGCTCACACACCAGCTCACCCGGGCCGCGAGCGGTGGAGGTCGCGGCCGGATACTGGGAGACCGTACGCCGACGGCTCGCGGCGCACGGCGGCACACGACCCGCCTTCGACCGGGCGATCCCCGCTCTGGTCGCGCTCGACGGCGACCTCACTCACGCCAGAGTCGAGATCTCCTGCCGCGTCCCGATCGGTTTCGACCGGAACGGGTTCCTGGACTGGCTGCGCGAACTGGCCGGATCCGACACGCTCACCGTCACCGAGAGCCTCCCGGCGGTCCGTTCGCCGCGCACCGACCCGGTGGTGTCCGCGCTGCGGGCGGGGATCCGACGGCATGCCGGGGTGCCGACCGCCAAGGTCAAACTCGGCACCTCCGACATGAACGTCGTCGGCCCTGCGTGGAACGTTCCCATCGCCGCCTACGGCCCCGGCGACTCCCGTCTGGACCACACGGACGAGGAGCACGTGGACCTGGCCGAATACATGACCGCGATCGAGGTACTGACCGCGGCCGTCCAGGAGTTGGCCGTCGGTCCGGCCCGCGGTGGACCCGCGCCCCGCAACGCCGGCGCCGACCGGGAGAAGGCCCTGTGACCGCGAAGGGCGACCTGCGCACACCGGAGAAAGCCACACGCGACCTTCCACCGCGCCTGGCCGTGATCGCGTCCCGGATCGCCGTCGAGGAGAAACGCATCCTCGACGAACTCGACCGGCGCCGCGTCCCGTACGACGTACTCGATCCGCGCACGGCGGTCTTCCACCTGGACCGGCCCCATGCGCCCTGGTCGGTGGCGCTCGCCCGGGAGGTGTCGCACCACCGGAACCTCACGGTGGCGCGCATCCTCGGGCACGCGGGGGTGACCGTGGTCAACAGCGCCCAGGCGATCGCCCTGTGCGGCGACAAGCTCCTCACCACGCTCACTCTCCAGGCCGCCGGACTGCCCGTCCCTCGCTGCCTGGTCACCGCAACCCCGCAGGCGGCCGTAGACGCTCTCGAGGACTTCGGCTACCCGGCGGTCGTCAAGCCCCTGACGGGCTCCTGGGGCCGGCAGGTGGCGAAGCTGACCGACCGGGACGCCGCCGACGCCGTCCTCGAACTACGCGAGGCACTGCCCGACCCGCATCAGCGGATCACCTACATACAGGAGTACGTGGACAAGCCCGGACGAGACATCAGAGCACTCGTCTTCGGCACAGAGGTGGTCGGCGCCGTCTACCGCGTCTCCGAGTCCTGGCGCACCAACACGGCCCGCGACGCACGGACCCTGCCGTGTCCGCTCAGCCCGGACCTCGTGACCCTCGTGACGGCCACCGCGGTCGCGATCTCACCCGGGGTCTACGGAATCGACGTACTCGAGGACAGAGACGGCCGACTGCTCGTCAACGAGGTCAACCACACACCGCAGTTCCGCGGCGCCGCGGAAGTCCTCGACGTGGACTTGGCCGGCCGCTACGTGGACTACCTGATTCAGCGACTGGTGAGGAACTGATGGCCACGTCACGGCTGGCGATGTTCGGCGGGACCCGCACTGTGGAGGCCAGGGCCGGTACCTCCACCCAAACGGCCTGGCCCATCATCACCGACACCGAGCGTGAGGCGGTCCTGCGGGTTCTGGACAGTGGCCGCCTCACGTCGGTGGAACACGGCGAGGTGCAACTGCTGGAACAGGAGTGGGCGGATTACACCGGTGTACGCCATTGCGCGGCCCTGTCATCCGGGACCGCGGCCATCGAGCTGGCACTCGTCGCCTCGGAACTGGAACCCGGCGCCGAAGTCCTCGTGCCCGCCTTCTCCTTCATCGCCACGGCGTCCGCCCCCATATTACGTGGGCTGGTCCCGGTGTTCGTGGACATCGACCCCGTCACGTACACCATGGACCCGGTCGCCGCAGCCGCCGCGATCACACCCCGGACGCAGGCCATCCTCGCGGTCCATCTGCACGGACTGCCCTGCGACATGGACGCCCTGCGCACCCTTGCCGACCGCCACGGGCTGGTCCTCGTGGAAGACGCGGCACAGGCCCACGGCGCGACCTACCGCGGCAGGCAGGCCGGCGCCCTCGGGGACGTGGCCGCGTTCAGCCTCAACGCCTCCAAGAATCTGCCCACGAGCGGCGAGGGCGGTCTGCTCACCACGGGCGACAAGGCCGTGTACGAACGCGTCTTGCTGCACCGGCAGTTCGGCGAGGACCTGAACGGGCGCGGGGAGCGCGCCTACCTCTCGCGGGTGGTCGCCGGCAACGCCAAACTCAGCAGCATCCAGGCCGCCTTCACCCGCGGCCAGCTCTCCCGGCTCACCGAGCGGCACGAGCAGCGCGGCCGCAACGTGCGCGGGTTCCTCGGGCGGCTCGCGGAACTCGACGGGCTGGTGACACCCCACTGCCCGGACGACCGAACCCACGCCTGGTTCCAGCTGCGGCTGCGCTTCGACCATCAGAAAATGGGCTGCCCGGACGTCCACCCCGGAGCCCTGCGGACCGTGCTGCAGCGGGCGCTGCGCGCAGAGGGCGTGCCCGTGCGGCCGTACCAGTCGCTGCCCCTGCCTGCCCAGCCCGCGCTGCGCGCCACCCTGCCGCGGGAGCGGCCCTACCACCCCGATGACCACCCCGCCACGCTGGCCCTGATCGAGGACTCCCTGACCATGCAGCGGTGGCATCTCAACCCGGCCGCGGGGCCACTCCTGGAGCGCTGCGCCGACGCGTTCGAGAAGGTGTGGGGCCACCTGGACGTACTGCTGCCCGTAGCCCGGTCGATGACGTACGAGCCGTTGTGGCGGCGGACCGGCACAGTGGCAGCGCCCGCATGACGCGCACCGGAATCAGCACCGGGGAACTGGCCGACCGTGCCCACCGCGCCCGCGAGGCCGTACTCGCGATGGGTGCGACCGAACACGGCACCCACGTGGGCGGCAGCCTCTCTGCCGTCGATCTGCTCACCGTCCTGTACGGAGCGGTGCTGCGGGCACGACCCGACGAGCCCGACTGGGCCGACCGCGACTGGTTCGTGCTGAGCAAGGGCCACGCCGCCGCCGCGCTGTACGCGGTACTGGCCGAGCACGGCTACTTCCCGCCCGAGGAGTGCCGCACGTACGCACAGCGGCACAGCCGACTGGCCGGACACCCGCTGCGACGTGTGCCCGGCGTGGAGTTCCCGACCGGATCACTCGGTCATGGGCTGTCGCTCGCCGCCGGAGTGGCTCTGGCCGCGGCCCGCACCGGCAGGAGCAACCGCGCGTTCGTCCTGCTCGGCGACGGCGAGCTGCAGGAGGGCTCCAACTGGGAGGCCATCATGGCCGCGGCCCACTTCGGCCTGGACAACCTGACCGCACTCGTCGACCGCAACGGCTGGCAGATCAGCGGCCGCACCGAGGAATCCCTGGGACTCGAACCGCTCGCCGACCGCTGGCGCAGTTTCGGCTGGTCGGTCGTCGAGACCGACGGGCACGACCTCGACGCGCTGCGGTCCGTGCTCGGGACGCTGCCGGCCGCACCGGGCCGGCCCACCGTCGTCATCGCCAGGACCACGAAAGGCCGTGGAGTGCCGATCTTCGAAGACCGCAAGAAGAGCCATTACGTACGGCTCAACCCGCGACTGCACGAGCGGGCGCTGGCCGGGCTGCGCGCCCGACGAAGGAACCCGGCGTGACAACGGCCCAGGAAGGCCAGTTGTTCGCCCAGGACGCGTGGGCCGAGCTCTACGCGGACTCGGCCCGGGACGTCCAGCGCCGTACCCTCCTCGAGCTGGCCCGCCGGGACAAGCGGATCTTCTGCGTCGACTCCGACACCGGAGGGTTCGAGGACGGCTTCGCGGCCGAACTGCCCGCCCAGTACGTCAACGTCGGCATCGCCGAGGCGAACCTGTTCGGGATGTCCGCCGGACTCGCGGCCACCGGACTGATCCCGTTCGCCCACACGATGAGCGCCTTCGCCACCACCCGCGCCTGCGAGCAGCTGAAACTCGACGTGGCGGGCAACAACCTGCCCGTGCGCGTGATCGCCACCCACGGCGGCGTCTCCGCCGGCCACTATGGCCCATCGCACCACGCCATCCAGGACCTCGCCATCCTGCGGACGCTGCCCCACCTGACCGTCCTCGTACCGGCCGACGCCGGTGAGACGGCCCTCGCCGTGCGGGCCGCCGCCCACCATCCGGGCCCGGTGTACATCCGGCTCGGCCGCAACGCCACACCACGGATCTACCCCGAGCCGTACGACTTCCGCATCGGCGCCTCCGTACAACTGGCTGACGGCGACGACCTGACCGTCGTCGCGACCGGCCCCCTGCCGGTCCACTACGCACTCGGCGCGCGGGAGGTGCTCGCGGACCGGGGCATCGCGGCCCGGGTGGTGAACATGCACACCGTCAAGCCCCTCGACCAGGTCGCGCTGCTGCGCGCCGCGCAGGAGACCGCCGGCATCGTCACTGTCGAGGACCACCTCGTCGTCGGCGGCCTCGGTGGTGCGGTGAGCGAGGTGGTGAGCGCCGAACATCCCTGCCGGGTCCGCCGCCTGGGGATCCCGGACCGCTACCTCGACACCGTCGGCGACGAACGCGACCTGCTGGCCGACGCCGGCGTCACGGTCGACCGCATCGTGGCGGAGGCGCTGAGCCTGCTCAAGCCCGCCAGAACGGACAACCACAACACAAGGAGAAGGTGACATGGCCACAGCCACGTGCCCGAGCTGCGAGAGCGACGTCGCACTGGATGCCGTGCCCCGGCAGAACGAGATCGTCGAGTGCGGCGACTGCCGCAGCGAGCTGGAGATCCTCAGCCTCGAACCGGTCGTCCTGGCGGTCGCCCCCGAGGTCGAAGAGGACTGGGGTGAATGAGACTCGGGGTCGCGTGATCCGGGCGGCCATCATCGGCGCGAGCGGCTACATCGGAGGAGAACTGTGCCGGCTCCTGCTCGGTCACCCGCGCCTGGAGCTGGTGGCGCCGGTCTCACGCAGCCTGGCGCGGCGGCGCGTCGACGGAGCCCACCCCAACCTGCGCGGTCTGACCGACCTGACCTTCACGACGTCGGAGGACGCGGCGGACTGCGATGTGGTGTTCCTCGCCGCCCCGCACCGCGAGACCATGGGCATGGTGGCCCACTGGGCCGACCGGTCCGTGTGCCTGATCGACCTCAGTGCCGACTTCCGCTTGCACGATCCGGCGGTGTACGAGCACTACTACGGCGCCCGGCACACCGCCCCGGAGCTGCTCACCAAGTTCGTGACCGGCTGGCCCGAACGGCATCGCAAGGATCTCGTCGGCGCCGACCGGATCAGCGTGCCCGGCTGCATGGCGAACGCCGCCGTGCTGGCGCTGTATCCCCTGGCGGCGGCGGGGCTGATCGGGGACACGGCAACGGTGGACGGTCGTATCGGGTCGAGCGGTTCGGGGGCGGGGGCCGGACCGATGAACCTGCACGCCGAACGCAGTGGCGCCATGCGGGTGTTCGCCCCCACCGGCCATCGCCACGAGGCGGAGGTGGCACAGGCCACCGGGCTGACCGTGCGGATGAGTGCGACTGGTGTGGAGGCCGTGCGCGGCGCCCAGGTACTGTGCCGGGCCACCCTCGAGACCGACGTCGGCGAGAACGACCTGCGCCGTGTCTATCGCGACTGCTACGGCGAGGAACCGTTCGTCCGCGTGGTGGCTCAGCGGCGCGGTCTCCACCGGCTGCCCGAGCCGAAGATCCTCAGCGGGTCCAACTTCTGCGACGTGGGTTTCGCCCTCGACGCCGACCGCGGTGAGGTCATCGCCGTCGCGGCGCTCGACAACCTGATGAAGGGAGCGGCCGGCAACGCCGTGCAGTGCCTCAACATCAGACAGGGCTGGCCGGAGCGCCTGGGGCTGGAGTTCCCCGGGCTGCACCCGCTGTGAGCGCGGGCCCGTCCGGCGTGCCGGGCATCGTGGTGGTCAAGTGCGGGGGCAGCGGGGCAGTGGACGTCGACCGGCTCTGCGAGGACGTCGCCGAGCTGACCTCGGCCGGCCGCAACGTGGTCCTGGTCCACGGTGGTTCCGCCGAGATGAGCCGCCTCGCGGAACAACTCGGTGTACGGCTGCGCCACCTCACCGCACCCGACGGTGTGGTGACCCGCTACACCGATGCTGCCACGCTGGACGTGCTCACCCTGGCCCTCAGCGGCCGGGTCAAACCCTCGCTCGTCGCCGCGCTGGACCGGCACGACGTCCGCGCCGTGGGACTGACCGGACTCGACGCCGGGCTGCTGCGTGCGCGGCGCAAGAAGGCGGTACGGGCGGTGGTCGACGGGCGTGTCACCATCATCCGGGACGACCGCAGCGGCCGGATCACCGAGGTGAACACGCGGCTGCTGCTCGACCTGCTCGCCACGGGGGTCGTACCGGTGGTGTCGCCGCCGGCGATCGCGGAGGACGGGGAACCGGTCAACACCAATGCCGACCGGGCCGCAGCGGCAATCGCCGGGGCACTGCGGGCGCGAACCCTGGTCTTCCTCACCGGGGCGCCCGGGGTGCTGACGGATCCCGCGGATCCTGCCAGCGTGCTGGACACGTACACGGTGCCCGCGGCGGGCCGACCGGTGCCTGAGTGGGTGACGGGCGGTATGACCGTCAAGCTGGTCGCGGCTCGCGAAGCGCTGCTCGCCGGGGTTCCGGAGGTGTGGATCGCGGACGGAGGGGCCGCCCACCCGCTGAAGGCGACGTCCGGCGACGGTCCGGGTACCAGGCTCACGCTGTCCGGGCCGCAGCAGGCCACCTCGCCGTCACCGTAGGCGCAGCGCCCCCGCCTCACGCCAGAGCGAGGCGGGGGCGCCCCAC